>CALLVC010000452.1 GCA_938010785.1 uncultured Saprospiraceae bacterium | reverse complement strand
CATGGGTAGCGAAAGCTGGTAGAAGGCCTTTATCCAAAATAGATTCGTCTTTTTAGAAAAATGACTAAATTAAAATATCAAAGAAAACACTTGCTTATGAGTAGCTCAAGAATTTTGTTATTGTTGACTTTTCTAATAATAAAGGGTTTTCTTATAAAAATGCTTAGCTAGACGTTCCCAACAAATTTTGCCGTATCGAACGGCAAAATTTGTAAAAAAGGGATTAAAGGGTGAGCTAAAAATGGATTTTCTTTGAAAATCCATTTTTAGCTCACCCTTTAAAACCCTTTTTTGATTTATAGGGACTCGATGTCCCTATAAATCAACATTTACTTGAGTGTTCCATTTTTATAAGAAAACCCTTTCTAATAATATTCGTTTCTTGTAAAAGAGAAAAAACTGATGTAAATCCAGAAATAGACTTACAAGCGCAAGCTGTCAATCCGCTTTCGGGAAATTGTATAGGTAACTTGCACCGTCAAGGTACTTTTCATAAAAACAAAGTGGTCTGCTACGGGCGTACCGTCCTTCAATACATTAATAGCATATAAATTTGTTTCTGTAGATTTTTTTACAGCCAGAGCTACCAAAAATTAACAACGGTGATAAGAGTAATAACAAGAAATGCTTTGGCAAACTATTCTGTTGCAGAAAAGTAAATTTAAAAAAAGGCAATAGGGTATATCTTTTAGTATTTTTTTGGATTATGTCATTCATGAAACTTGTTTTAAAAGTGTAAAAAAATTTAACATTTACATGATTCCAACCTTTATGCTATAATATTTAATCATCTCATTATCAATTAATTATACTGTCATTAACTATTCGTGTATTTATTTTTTTCTTTTATTTAAGAAACATTGATTTGATTTCATCAAATTAGCTGCATCGTTTTAAGAAGTTTAGAGAAAAGCTATTAAATTAATTTTCTACTGTCCCTCCCAAGTCAAACAACATTGAAAAACGCAACGTATTGTCTAATGGACTACGCTGATTGGTCGTTGGAATTAAGTAAGAAATATTTAATCCAAAAACTTGATATTTAATCCCTAAACCTGCGGTAAAATACTTTCGATTTCCTTTAGTGGCATGCTCCTGAAAATACCCTAGGCGTAATGCTAGCTGTTGGTCATACCAGTATTCCATACCGAAGGACCACATCAACTCTCTAAGTTCTTCGGAAAAACCATCGGGCGCATCTCCGAAAGACCCTAGAATACCAGCAACAGTTCCTTTATCTTTGGCGTCTCCATCTGAATCCAAGGGATTGCTAGTAGGAACCATTAGTTTGTTCAAGTCGGTAGTAAAAGTTAGTTGATTGTACTCATTTAGGTCAATTTCCCAAGCGACCCCTAGACCAAAATTACTCGGTATCCAATCTGCCTCCACAGAATTGGTATAGGTAATCTTCGACCCTAGATTCGTCAAAGCCAATCCTGCCCGTAATTGAGATGTTTTATTAGGTAAAGAAATGGGTGTTTGGTAAGTAAAAGAAATATCAGCAGCAAAACCTGTCCCGGCTGAAATGCGTTCACCACCTACTTCTTGCCCGTTGGCTAGATTAGAATAGATATATTTGGCACCAACAGCGGCAGCAAACTGTTCCGATAATTTTCTAGCATAGGTCAAATTTAATTCAAATTCATTGGGTCGTCCATTGCCCAAAGGCATTCCATTTTCATCCGTAAAAGCAATATCTCCTAAAGAAAAATAGCGCAATCCGAAACCAATCGCTTGGTCTTCATTTAATTGCAAATAAGCAGACAAATAAGCCAAATAAACGTCGGGAACATTCAAAGCCCTCAACCAAGGGGTGTAGGTGACTGCTACTCCTGTCTCCTTTTCTGCAAAGACTAATTTAGAGGCATTAAAATGAAGCGAATTGGCATCCGGAGAAAGCGCAATTCCTGCGTCTCCCATCGCTCCAGAACGAGCATCAGGAATGATTCGCAAGAAAGGGACCGCCGTAATGATAGCGTTCGTACAAGCGCCTCCTAAAGGGTTGACAGGATTTCCTGCGCCATCATCTACGCAGTTAGAAATTTGAGCCTCTAGCGATACTAAGGGCCATAGAAAGATTAGCGTTGCCAAGAGCAACAGGTGTTCTTTTTTTAACATACTACTACAATTTGAGGCCAATACGGATGTATTGACAGTCAGAAAAATGCGTTTTAAAATGAGGCTATGTTATCGGTTTGTAACGGTAATATTAAAACCCGTAATTGTAGTAGTTATTGTAAAAAATGAAAATTTTAAGAAGTGTTAAAAAATAATTGTAAGAGAACTAAGCTAAATTATTTATTGTCTAATACTTCGGGGTTAACGACCTCATAGATGCCCATTTCTACCCGTTCCATGAAAGTTGGTTTATCGACGGGCATTTTTCGATTGAGGTTCATAAATTTTAGGGTGACTTTGTTTTTTGTTTCTCTTAATACTTTTACTTTGATACTTCGATGCATAGTTTAATTTTTTAATGATTAGAATTAGGACCAATTAGTAGGGGAGGGTTAAGTTCTATTTTTCAAAATCTTTTCCATTCCACATCCCCATCCATTCGGCAGTTTTTCCAACAGCCTCATAATGGGCAAAACGGTCTTTTGCTTTGCCTTCTTCTTTTCTGGAAATGGTAATATTATAAGGTGTTGCCTTAATCTGAAAATAATACGTTCCTTCTGAAAAATCGAATCCTTTACGTCTTCGTCGAGCCATAATATAAATTTTAAAAGATGATGAAAAAATCAGCAAAGCAGGCATCATAGCACAGCACATTTAAATCCTTACGGGGCTGATGAAATGGAAACGGATGATTTCCAAATGTAGCTATTGATACCCAACTCTGCTGAAGTTCGTGAGTTATTGTTTGAGTTTATAGGTAGTTTTTTAGATATGTCTTAGATTACAACAATAGCATTAGGCAAAGCACTAATGTGACCACTAAGTGCAGTCATGGTGGAAATATGCCCTTTTCTAGTTGGTTTTTTAAATGGCTTGTTCGGGTTGTTATTTTTGTAGACGGTCACTCGACCTAATCCTTTTTTGATTCTAATCTTAGTGCGTCCTGCACCTGCTTTTTGAAGGTTAGACATTTGTTAATTTTTTTGATGGTAAGGAATATGATTGAAATAAAGAGGCTAAGAATCTATTCACTAATTATACCGCAATATCATCCACATCTCTTAGAAATCTATCGAAACCTTACCGAAGGTTTATATGCCAGGATTGGCGTTTTTGTAGCAATGTCAATCTGGATGTAGGACAAGTGGAGTATCATAAAAATTTAAGAAGTAGGAGCATTTTTCAGAAATACCCCTACTTTTTCTAGTCTCAAAATATCTGCTATCCTCCAATTCCCAATATTCCTGTAAATTCAATATCTATAGAAACATCTGTTTGAGAACTGACACTGACAATATTTGATTCTAAGTTTAGCAAAGTGTTGATTTCCAACCGACTAGATAATTCTAATTGTCCATCATTATCTTTGTCTTCGTAACTAGCAAAAACTAATTCGTATTCTCCTTCTTCTAAAAAAGCTAGGGTAAATTGATTATCCGCAGTTATTGCTGCACTTGTAACCGCTTTGTTAAATTTTGATGCGCCCTCTGTTTCAGCATCGCTATAGCTACCTTTAGCGTAAGCATAAACGACAATCTTTTTGCTATCGTTATAATCTGCGTCTCCTTGTCCTTTTACATTGCCTGTCTCAGATTTTTCTACAACTCTTAACGATGCTTCTAAATCTGACTTAGCGGCAAAACTATAGTTAGCATCATCATCAGATTTAACGGCTTTTCTCAAATCAAAGTCAATAACTAAATCCGTCGTTTCATTTTCCTCTATGATGAAATTTTTAGCTATTGTAAGTTCAACTGTTTGCTCATTATTGGTCGCTAAATTTTCTTTCTCATTTTCTTTCGTCAATGCGTAACAACCTGGACTATTACCGCTTGCATCTTTCTCATAATCCAATACCAAAGTAATGTTGTTGTAACTACCTGTTTCTAGTTCTGATAATCCAAGTACCTCTGTTTGACCACTGTGGTAGGCAGATAATTCAATGGTTGTCTTACCTTTAAAACCTTCGAAGGTCTGTCCGTCAATTTTCACTTCTACCACTGTCACAAAGATGCCTTTGATATTGGGGTCGTCAGAAGGGGCATCCGTAATTTCAATACTGGCTGTACCAGTGGCTTCGATTGTTGGTGTAATAGGGGTAACGGTTGTAGCTTCTTCTTCACCGCAGCTAACCATAAGTGCAGCAAATAACATCAAAAAGAAAATTCCTTTAAAAGCCTTCAATAATAAATTCATGGAAAAAGTTTTTTAGTTTTAAAAATGGAATTACAATACTTTGAAAAGTAAAAGTTTGCTGCAAATTGGTACCAGTTCTTTACAGATTGCTTTTACATAAAGTATTTTGTTGAACAATAGGTAGATTTAAAGGAATAGGCAGTTGTTTTTTGTTCTGGATTATAAAATTTTCTAAAATCGTCAAAAATCAAAGCAAGATGGTTTTGAGAGCAAAACCACCTTGCTTGTGAAAAGACAAACTTACATATGCTAAAAACTTAATTGCTAGAAGTTAAAGAGTTCGGTTTAAGGACTTAATGGGGGCTGACTTCTAGCTATAAGTCTTTTCGTTTTCAGCAGTTTTTAGAGTTGTATTATACTTCTTATTATTCCAATCCTGTGCCAGAAAAAAAATAACCTCACAACTATTTGATAATCAACATTTTATAATTATTTTTCAAAAATCGGGGTCATTCTTTTTTCTTATATTTAAGAATTGTGATGAAATATCATCAAATAAAAACAGTTCAACCTTAATTCCTTTTTCTAGTTTATATTTTATAAAACTCCTTCTCCTCTTTTATTTTATATCCCTCAATCTGTTGTATAATCATTCGATAGCTAACACCAAAATCTATATTTAATCCATTTCCTTGTTTGTCTGACATAAAAGTCGGAGCAAGGCCGAGGTGCAATTGT
>CALLVC010000451.1 GCA_938010785.1 uncultured Saprospiraceae bacterium | reverse complement strand
TGTATTTTCAAAAGCAAATATTTTGACACCGATAAACTCTGCAACAATCGCATTGCTAATAAAAAAGGCGGCTAAAACGATGAATAAAATAGTAGGTTTATTGTCTAGAATATTACTGGAAGTAGCTGGAGTGTTTGGTTTGCTCATAATTTATTTGAATTAACTAAGCCTAAAATTACCAAAAAGAAACAGAAAAGGATTAGAATGGTTTAGAATTTTAAAAGCCAAAGTATTCGGGTAGTTGGAAAACATTATTATGTTTGTAAGCGTATTATTAGCAGCGTAGTAGAAACTATGCCGTACTTTTAAATTTTAAAAATATTCATATTATGCCGGAAGAAAAGAAAAAAGGAAATCAATTAAATATAGAATTACCAGAAGAAGTAGCAGAAGGAATTTACTCTAACTTGGCTATCATTTCTCATTCACAAACGGAATTTGTCGTTGATTTTGTGCGATTGGTGCCTAATGTACCAAAAGCAAAAGTGAAATCTCGTATCATTTTGACGCCAACCCATGCAAAGCGATTATTGAATGCACTAGCGGATAACGTCAGAAAATTTGAAAGCCAGCACGGGCCAATTCAAGATAAAGACAAACAACAAATGCCACCGATGAGCTTTAATACGCCTACGGCATTGGCATAATAGGATAAAGTCATCAGAAAAAAGCCTTCAGTTTTATAAAAAGCTGAAGGCTTTTTTGTTGAAAATAACTTGATTTTGCCTATTAAAAGGGTACTTTTGCGGCTTCATTCAAAATCAATCCTACTATGCTAACAGCCATTTCACCAATAGACGGAAGATACGCCGCAAAAACAAAAGATTTACAAGAATACTTTTCAGAATTTGCGCTGATTAAATATCGAGTTTTTGTAGAGGTAGAATATTTCAAAGCTTTAGTCAATATTCCTTTGCCTCAGTTGAAGGCAGTGGATGACCGACATTTGACTGCTTTAGATGCTATTGTACAAAATTTTAGTTTGGCTGATGCAGAAAAGATTAAGGCGACTGAACGGGTGACTAATCACGATGTGAAAGCTGTGGAGTATTTTATTAAAGATAAGTTTGACGAGATTGGATTATCCCCAGTCAAGGAGTTTATTCATTTTGGACTGACTTCACAGGATATTAATAATACTGCCAATCCATTGATGGCAAAATTGGCAATGGAAAACGTTTACAAGCCTGCAATAGAAGAGATTATCCAAATTTTATCAGGATTGGCGACAGAGTGGAAAGATATACCCATGTTGGCAAGAACACATGGTCAACCAGCCTCTCCAACCAGATTAGGCAAAGAAATTTTGGTGTTTGTAGAACGTTTGAAGACCCAATTGGCGCTATTAGGACAAGTGCCTTTTGAAGCAAAATTTGGAGGGGCAACAGGAAATTATAATGCGCATCATGTAGCGTATCCCAATATAGATTGGCCTGCCTTTGGCGATAATTTTGTGGAAAATCATTTAGGCATGCATCGTTCGCAATACACCACACAGATTGCGCATTATGATAACGAAGCGGCTTTATACCAAGGCATGAAGCGAATCAATACGATTTTGGTAGACCTTTGTCGAGACATTTGGACGTATATTTCTATGGAATATTTTAAGCAAAAAGTCATCAAAGGAGAGGTAGGTTCTTCGGCAATGCCTCATAAAGTAAACCCAATTGATTTTGAAAATGCAGAAGGGAATTTAGGTTTAGCCAATGCTATTTTTGGGCACTTAGCTGATAAATTACCAATTTCAAGAATGCAAAGAGATTTAACCGATAGTACCGTTTTAAGAAATGTAGGTGTACCAATCGGGCATACTATTATAGCTTTCCAATCTATCAAAAAAGGATTAGGAAAATTATTGTTGAACGAAGCTAAATTTAGAGCCGATTTAGATAATAATTGGATGGTAGTCGCAGAGGCGATTCAGAATGTATTGAGAAGAGAAGGCTATCCAAAACCTTACGAAGCATTAAAAGAATTGACAAGAGGAAAAGCATCCATCAATCAAGCAGAAATTCATGAATTTATAGATGGATTAGCCGTTAACGATGCTATAAAAGCAGAGTTGAAGTTAATTCGACCAGATAATTATTTAGGGGTTTGAAATAGTTAGGAGTGATGAATGATGAGTTATGAGTACTCATCATTCATCACTCCTAACTCATCATTCCTACAAAGAGTTTACCGCATCGCCATTGCCGATACGTTTTTCGATTAAATAGCTATTTCTATCAGTAGCAGTTCTAGACATTAATTCTGCTAAGAATCCCCCCATAAAAAGGAGTGTTCCTATCACCATACTGGTTAAAGCAATGAAGAACCACGGATTTTCTACTACTAAGCCTTGCTGTGTGCCTTGACTCAATCTATATAATTTTACGGCTCCAATATAAAAGGCGGAAAAGAAGCCAACTAAAAACATAATGACGCCAATAGGGCCAAAAAAGTGCATTGGTCGTTTGCCAAATTTACCCACAAACATAATGGAGGCTAAATCTAACAGCCCTTTAACACCTCTATACCAGCCATTAAATTTACCGACGCCATATTTTCTTTCTTGATGCTGTACTATTTTTTCGCCCACCTTATTAAAACCAGCCCATTTAGCAATTACAGGAATGTATCGGTGCATTTCCCCATACACTTCAATACTATGCACTACGGCGTTTTTATAAGCCTTTAATCCACAGTTGAAATCATTTAATTTAATACCACTTACAAATCTAGTGATGCCATTAAAAAACTTAGAAGGAATCGTTTTGGAAAGTGGGTCGTGTCGTTTCTTTTTCCAGCCAGATACTAAATCAAAGCCATCTTCCATAATCATGCGATGCAATTCGGGAACTTCCTCTGGACTGTCTTGTAAATCTGCATCCATAGTGACGACCACATCTCCTTTAGTGACTCCAAAACCAGTATTAAGTGCGGCAGATTTACCATAATTCCGACGAAATTTAATTCCTCTAACGGATGGGTTAGATTCTACCAAAGATTCTATAACTTTCCAAGAACTATCATTACTACCGTCATCGACGAGGATGATTTCGTAACGAAATTTATTGGCTATCATAACTTTTCTTATCCAAGCTTCTAATTCTGGTAAGGATTCTTCTTCGTCATAGACGGGGACTACAATGGAAATATCAAGCATTTAACAGTGGTTCGTGATGGAAATGGAGGGATTACTCCATTTTTATAAAAAATTTAAAACGTTTTTATTCTTAGAATTATTCTACGATTGACTGACTACTAAGCCTCAAAAGTAGGTTGTCTTTTAACCATTCTAGC
>CALLVC010000450.1 GCA_938010785.1 uncultured Saprospiraceae bacterium | reverse complement strand
AAACCAATGACAAGAATTAATAGCCAGCTATTTTTCCGAATCGTTCCTATAAGTGCCATCTGTCTTAATCTATTTTTTGTAATTAGTTACTGGCGAAAATAATTTCACCATTTAAATCTGTTTCGTTCTGAAACGTTTGTTATTTTAGCTACTCTTCTATTTTTAATTTTCTACTTAAAAAGTGTTGATAACCAATCAAGTAGAAGTAATTTTAATTTATATTAAATAATTTAAAAATGTCATTTTCCGAAAAGCTTTGCAAATTTAAGGGGAATAACCCGTAAAATCAATTGCGGGTGAGTTATTGGTTCTTTTTGAAAAATTACCGACCAAAATTTCAACTGCTTCTAATCCATCAATTCTCGACAAGCTCGATATAAATCCTTCCAATCTTTTCGGTCTTTGACCACAGTTTCTAAATACTCCACCCAAACCATTTTATCTTGTACAGGGTCTTTAATAATCGCTCCTGTAATACCTGCTGCTAAATCTGCCGCTTTCAATTCGCCATCTCCAAAATGAGTGGCTAGGGCTTGCCCACTATTGATAACAGAAATTGCTTCCGCAGTACTTAATGTACTACTCGGAGATTTTAGTTTTGTTCTATTATCTTCGGTCTTTCCAGTACGTAATTCTCTGAAAATGGTTACTAAGCGTTGGATTTCTTTCACGGGTGCGGGCGAACTTGGCATTTCTAAAGCCTTTCCTAGTTTCTCTACCCTATTTTTTACAATATTTACTTCTTCTGCTAATTCAGCGGGTAATGGCAAAACCACCGTATTAAATCTTCGCCTCAAGGCGCTCGACAATTCATTTACCCCTTTGTCTCTATTGTTCGCTGTAGCTATTACATTAAAGCCTTTTTGTGCCTGCACTTCCGTGTTTAATTCTGGAATCGGTAATATTTTTTCTGACAATAAAGTAATCAAGGTATCCTGCACATCAGAGGGGATTCTAGTCAATTCTTCGATTCTCGCAATCTTTCCCTTTTGCATAGCCGTCATCATCGGACTTGCCACCATTGCAGCGTCAGAAGGCCCTTCCGCTATTAACTTTGCATAATTCCAACCATAGCGGAGACTTTCTTCACTCATCCCCGCTGTTCCTTGCACCAATAAAGTAGAATCTCCAGAAATGGCTGCTGCTAAATGTTCTGACACCCACGTCTTCCCTGTCCCCGGAATCCCCATCAACATTAATGCTCTATCTGTCACTAAAGTAGCAACCGCCACCTCTATCAATCTTTTGTTGCCAAAATACTTTGGTTCGATTTCTGTCCCATCCTCCAACTTTCCCCCCATGATATAGGTCACTACCGCCCACGGCGACATCGCCCAATTCTTAGGTACTTGTCGGTCATCTATTTTTTTTAATGCCTTTAGTTCTTTGGCATATTGCTTTTCGGCATGTTGTCGTAGTACGTTGCTCATAATTTATAGGTTAGGAGGTGTCAGGTATCGGGTATCAGGTGTCAGGTTACACGTAACGCCTAACCTGACACCTGATACCCGATACCTGACACCTAATTGTCTTTTTCTAGTTCTAAAAGCATCTCTTTTCTAAAACTCAAAATATTTAAAAACTGTTGCACATCTTTGTCCCAACCAGCCCAGCCTCTGGAATCACTTAACCAAAAATGACTTAGCGACTTTTCCATAGAAGGCTTTACGTTATAAGCTGCTCTTTTCAGCATCATTCGATATTGATAGCCCGACCAAGAATAACTAACGTTTTCTCCCAACCATTCTTTTAGCTGAGCCATCACTCGATTGGTCAAAAGGTCATCCCACTCATAATTTTCTTTTTGTAATAACTGAATCAAAGGCGAATGTTCGTCAGGCAATACTTTGACCGCTGTTAATTTTTCATACAACACTTCATTAAAAACCTCATTGGGCAATTTATTCAAGATGGGTTTTAGGTCTAATTGGGTCCATCTATGCATTGTATAATTGGCTAACCAAAACCGCAAAATCGCTTCTATCCAATCTACCGATTCGTGCAAAGCTGCTGCCGCAGTAACTCCTTCGACGAGCATTAGTGCCCATTCACTATTACCAAAAAAATATAAAATTTCGGATGGTTGTTTCTGAAAATGTTTTTCCCATTTTTCAGGTGGTAAAATAGCTACCATTTGATAAAGCATTCCCGTCGTCTCTCCCCCTCGCTTCCATTTCTTCTTGGGATTAATCCCATCTCTTATCAATGCTTTGTCTTTGGGCGCAGGCAAAATAATCGTAGGTTTTTCGATGCCATCGACTTGACTAAGGGTTACCGCTGTTTGTAAATACTCAAAAATTCTTTTTTGTAATTGACTATTTCGCAATTGACTCAATAAAGCCGCCGCAGTCACTCGAACCTCTTTTCTAGAAAAATCTAAACATTCTTCTAAAAATACCTCATCTAAATCTGATAACTCAATTGCCAAACATTTTAAAAAAGCCGCTTTCTCAGACAAACCATCTTCTGCCCAAGTAGATAATAATAAAGTCAGTCCTTTGGCTGGGTCTGCTCGTCGTAAAGCTTTTAAAATATCAATTCGTTCTTCTTTTGTGCCTATCTCCCATTTTTCTTGAGATACCGTAATCGCTAGTTTCCGCCAAGCAGGATTGAGTTGAATTAGCCATTTCCCTCTATTCCCAATAATCGGCTTTAAATTATGCCATAATTCTTCCTCTTTCACACACTTGTCCAACAATTCTGGTAACATTTCAAAAGGCAAACATTTATTATAATCTGCCATTCGCTCCACAAATTCCGTCAAGGCAAATGGATAACGTCCTTCCAAAATTAAGCCTAAATGCATGGCTGACTTTATACTGCAACTCGCTAATTCCTCTGCTGGACTTACATTTAATATGTCCCCTTCCCATTGCTTTGGTTGGAATCCTGCTTTTTGCAAAGGCGCATATAAAGCGGCACTTTCTAGAACGACTTCCGTAATTTCTTTTTCTGTATCAATACCATAACCTTGCAACTCTGCTTTCATAGCAGGAGATAAGGTACTTCGGTCCGTACCCAACAAGGCTAATTTGACCAGTTCGTTCCAGCGCATGTTTTTATAATAACTGTAGTGCCAAGCTCTGCTTGGTCTCTGACTAACTCACCAAGCAGAGCTTGGCGCTACAGAAAACTTAACGTTACTACAAGAGCAAAATAAAATGATTTCTACCTAAATTTCACTAGATATTATTTTATAGCAAAGAAACTACTTATTTTTGTCTTTACTATTGAGAATTGATGGTTTAAGAAAAGAAATTGGAGACTTTCCACTTTGGACGATTCTCTATTCTCTCATCTCTACTCTCTGTTCTTCTTATAAACTACACAAAATAGAATGGACCAATTAGCACAACATATAGAAAGTATTGTTTTTGTATCAGAATCTCCTATTTCTTTCAAAGAAATCAAAAGCTGTTTGGAAACAACTTTTGAGACGAAATTTAAAAAACCTGCCTTAGAAAAAGCGATTGACGAACTCAAGGCAAAATATCAAGAAGAACAATTCTCATTTGAATTTTTAGAAATTGCGGGTGGCTTTCAATTCCTTACCAAACCTGCTTTCCACAACTCTGTCGGTACTTTACTAAGACAAAATAATAAAAGAAGACTGTCTAAAGCTGCTTTAGAGACCTTGTCCATTATTGCTTACAAACAACCTGTTGTTAAAAGTGAGATGGAAAAAATTCGAGGCGTCAGTTGTGATTATTCTGTGCAAAAATTATTGGAGAAAGAATTAATCACGATGGTTGGGCGAAGTGAAGCCCCCGGTCGGCCTTTAATGTACGGTACTAGTGAAAAATTCATGGACTATTTTGGTTTAAAAAGTTTGGAGGAAATGCCAAAACCAAAAGACTTTAAAGACCCAGATAATGAAATAGGAGAACAAGCGCCAATTGATGAAAGTGTTGCTGCTGCTCCGATATCCGAAATTCTAGCAGATGCACCACCTTCCGCCAATGAAGCAGCAGTTGTAGAAGCTATGGAGTCTGAAATAGCCACTGTCGAGACTCCTTTAGATGAACAAACTCAATCTGAACAAACTCAATCTGAAGAAACGATAGCAGAAATAGAGGAAACTCCAGAAATGCAAAGTGAAGAAACCGAAGATAATGAGAATCTAACTGCTGACACTGAAGAAGATCTACCTAAAATAGAGGATGCTTCCTCAGAAGACACTACTGACGCCCAAAGCGAAAATGCCAAAGAGGAAGAAAATATAGATACAGACGAAGATGGAGAAGATGATGAGTAGTTTTTCATCACATAGCCACATAGTTTTTTTACATAGTCCATAAAGTTTTCTGTATACTACTCGAACAAAGTCTAGCAAAGAAAACTATGTGCTCTATGTGACATTTTACTATGTGACTATGTGGCAAAAAATAGTGTCCAAACCTCTCCTATCCTCAAAAGAAAAAGTCACAATTAAAACGGATGTTATAGGTAAATTGAGCTAAGGCTAGGAAGTTATTTTTATTCGCTCTTTTATGGATTGAACTAAGGCAGGTGAAACGGAACGACGCTGAACTCGGCTTTTTACAAATTCTCTAAAGGATTTTTCTTTATGTAGTAATTCCATATAATTGGGATTCGACTTAATCTCTCTCAACAATTCTCTTTCCGCTTCTTTCGTCAAGGCATTATCTAAGTACATCGTGACTTTCTTGACTAAATCTTTATAATCCTGTGAATTCTTCATGACTAAAATACTTTAAAGCTACTTACTAGCTGTCGATGAGGGATTACAAATACGCCAACTTGCCGCCCAGAAGGCCGTAATCCCTATAAACGATGGGACACGAAAGCAAAATGTCGAATTAAATAATCTCATATTGTGACAGAAAAAACCCCAAGCAGGCGAAAATCTCTAATCAAAAATCCTAATCTAAAAGGTTAAAATACCGCGCAGGCAATCTCTTTTTACCGAGACATATAATGCTGTTGCAGGTATATTATCATTTAAGTTTAAAAATTTAAGTTTAAAATATTCCGCTTACTTGGGGTCTTGATGATTCCAACGCAAGCAGCGTGATGAACAATATTATTTATAAGAGGTTTCGGATTACAGGTATCAGGTCTTAGGACTAACCTTGAACCTGATACCCGAAACCTGCTACCTATTTATTCTTTAGAACGCTTATCAGAATAACCGTATTGAGCGGCATATTCCTTTAGCTTTTCTTTCAACATATTTCTAGAACGGAACAATCGAGAACGCACGGTTCCGATTGGCACATTGATGATTTTAGAAATTTCTTCGTAAGTAAATCCTTCAATGTCACATAATAAAATTACCGTTCTAAAGTCAACGGGTAGCGAGTTAATCGCTATCGTGACTTCATCGCCCATCATTTTATCAAACATCTCGGTTCGCAAATCATCATAAGAAGAAAAGTTAGTGTCTTCTTCATTGTGAAAATTCACGATTTCTTCATAATCAACCTTGGTCGGTTGCTTATTTTTCTTGCGATAATCATTAATAAACGCATTCTTTAGAATACGGAACAACCAAGCTTTGGCATTGGTTCCCACTTCATAATTGTCTATGAAACGGTAGGCTTTCATATAGGCCTCCTGCACCAAGTCATTGGCATCCTCCTCACTGTAAGTAAGGTGGTAAGCAAAATTGTACAAAGCATCAATCTGAGGTAAAAACTCCTCGTTGAAGACTTTGTCTTTCGCTATTTTTTTGGTATTGTCGGCCATAAGTACCATAATAATAGAAACTTTTTTGTGAAGTAAAAACTATATCGCTCAAAAATTAAGCGGCTATGTCTTCCTTTTCACTACGTTAAATAAGGTTTTGA
>CALLVC010000449.1 GCA_938010785.1 uncultured Saprospiraceae bacterium | reverse complement strand
ATACTTTTCCAAACATTGTTTCCAAATTTATCATTTCGATGACCTCTATCTAACTCACAATGTCCTAGCTCATGAAATAATAAAAAACCTCGGACATCTTCACTCAATGCCGTCCATTCTGATTTGTCAATTACTATATGGTGTTCTCCTACCCAACAAAAGCCACTAGCCCCTCCAACCACAACATCTGAAAACTCTATTAGTAATCCACTATCTGTAAAGTCAATTGTTTTTCCTCTTTTGGCCCCCTCCGCAATGAACTCTTGTACATAGGGTTCAAATGCAGGGTCTACTTGATACACCCCTCTCTCCGCACCAATGTCTGGATTTTTATTACAGTTTTGAAAAATTAAGAATAGACTAAATAAAAAAAGTACTTTTTTCATCTTGCAGTAGGTTATAATGTTAAGAGTATGTCTATATTGTTGAGCGCGTTATAATTTCAATAAAGCACTAACAATATAACCATATTATCTTTTCAAAAGTATCCATTTATTAGAAAAACACCCTATTCTACTAACTTCTTACCATTACCTGACACCGACGAGACATTAAAGAAGCCAACGACTTCTTCATTTTCATTGGAAGAAATAATATTTGTCACCACATTACTCAAAGGGGTGGCAAATAATTCTGCAAAACCGCCTGGTCTATTCGTCTGAAATGCGACTTCATTTAGAAAGAAAAAAGCCTCATTGGTAATGGAATGTAATTCTACATAAATAGAGTCGCCTGGTAAAAAAGGTGCTTGAAAATTGCCGTCCTCATCTTCTTCAAATGAATTCACGCCAAAACGAATTGGTGGGATAAATATCAAATTATCAATACTCCCTCCATTCGAAAAGCCTGCATCAAAGGCGATATTAATTTCACTTGGCTTCCCTTGATACACTCCATTTTTAAAGGTCTTTATCCAGTAAGTATCTCCTTCTCCTAATAAATCTCTCGACCAAAATTCTGCAAAGTATCCTGCTGGAAAAGGGCCATCTTCTTCTTCAAAAGTAAAAGAAATACTATCTACTGGTGGCACTGCATTTAATTGAGAAAGTGAATTATACATCACCCCATCTACTTCTACATTTAGTCCATATTGTAAGCCGACTTCTCCAAAGGTCTCTCCATTTGCTGGCGTCCAAGTATATTCTCCTGCTGTTGTCTCTACAAAATCATAAATGGTTAAATTTTCATCTATCACTTGGACTGTTGCCCCACTTACACCAGCAGGAACGGTATTATCAAAGTACTCTTGGGTTTTCATTACTTTAATAACCTGTGGTTCTGGCTTATCATTTATCCACGCATCTATGACGACTATGGCTGGGGCTTCCGCTAAAGTTGGGGTAATTTCGTCCTCACAAGAAGAGAAGGTTAATTGGATAGCTAACAAGAAAAATAATGCTATTTTTCCTCTCCCTAGCCCCCTCCAAAGGGGGAAAGATTCTTGCAAATTAAATTGCTTAGCTTGTTTATTTGAAAATATATTTTTGATAAAATTCATTTTATTATTTTTTGATATTACTCTTTTTAGTTCGAATGCTACCAAGCAGAGCTTGACGCTACCTAAAACTTAAAATTATAAGACACTGATGGAAAAGCACTTCCGATAATAGACACTCGATTAGCCGTAGTTCTTACCGCATCACCCGGTGCAAATCGTTCATCCGCTTGCGCAAAATATATCGAAAATGGATTTCTTCGACCATAAGCATTGTAGACAGAAAACACCCAATATCCTTCGTTCTTTTTAGGATTACCGTTACGTTTCATTTTCTTATTTTTCAATGTAGCAGCTAAATCTAATCGGTGAAAATCCGGAATCCGCACATTATTTCTACCATCTCCAAAATTATATGGGATGGTGTAGCCTTGTATTTGAAAACGAGAAGTTGGGAAGGTCGTAGGAGTGCCTGACACATAAGTAAAATTGGCAGAAAAAGACCAACGATTTTCTGGTTCGTAAAACAAGGATAATTTAAAATTATGGGTCTGGTCAAAACGGGTAGGATACCATTCTCCATTATTAATCCCATCTACTTGTAATTCGGTTCTAGCTAGCGTATAACTCAAATAGCCATTGAGTTTTCCTGTATTCTTTTTCACATATAATTCCATTCCATACGCTCGCCCGATGCCTTCTAATAAATCACCTTCTAAAAATTCATTGATTAAAATATCCGCACCATCTACATAGTCAATTTGCCCTTTGGTCTTTCGATAATATAATTCAGCAGAGGTTTCAAAATCATTATCTTCCCCAAAGTTCTTGAAATAACCAACGCCTACTTGGTCGCCTACTTCTGGTTTGATATTATTGGTGCTTGGTGTCCAAACGTCAAGTGGGTTGGAAGCCGTGGTATTCGAAATTAAATGAATATACTGTGCCGTTCGATTATAACTTGCCTTGAAAGAACTTTGCTCATTCAATTGGTATTTGATAGAAAAACGAGGTTCTAAGGTACCATAATTGGCAATGGACTCGCCTCTTTCAGCCGTAAATTCTTGAATAGGAAACCGTCTCGTTCCCGGAACTAATGCATCTGCAAATTCAAAATATTTACCAGGTCCTCGGTACGAAAAATTAGAGTAACGTAATCCATATTGTAAATCAATTTTATCGCCTATCTTTTGGTCGTTTCCTACAAAAACAGATATTTCCAATGCCTTTTTTTCTGCAATACTAATATCTCTGGTTTCTCCATTACTGACCCCAACCGCATTGGCAGGTTCGAAGGTGTAACCCAATATTTCTCCACCAAACGTTAGTTTATTTTCGGGATTTACAAAGTAGGTTAACTCTGGTTTGAAGTCTAAATTTTGAATGGTCGAATTCCAATTAAATTTATCTAAATCATCTTCTCCAAATGCCAATTCATAATCATAATTACTATAAAAAAAAGTGAAATTGGAAAATAATCGGTCATTAAATAAGTGATTCCAACGTGCCGTAGCGGTCTGACTTCCCCAACTAAAACCTTGTTGGGCGTCGAACATAAAATTATCTCTTCCCAAATATCCTGATAAGAACACCCGATTTTTAGGGTTGATATTATAATTCGCTTTCATCGTCAAATCCCAAAAATTCAAGGCTGCTCCATCGTCCAATACATCGGTAAAGGCTTTCGCAAATACATCGGCATAGGACCGTCGGCCAGCAATAATGAAAGAGGCTTTGTCTTTTACTATCGGTCCTTCTACTGCCAAACGACTGAATACGGTTCCAACACCTCCTTGGGCCGTCAATTTCTTGCTATTCCCTTCTTTCATTCGTACGTCTAAAATCGAAGCAATTCGACCACCATACCGAGATGGAATACCTCCTTTAATTAGTTTTACATCTTTCACCGCATCTGGGTTGAACACAGAGAAAAATCCTAATAAGTGAGAAGAATTATAAACGGGAGCCTCGTCCAACAAAACCAAACTTTGTCCAACACTTCCTCCTCTTACATTAAATCCACTCGCCCCTTCCCCTACGGTAGAGACGCCCGGTAAAGTTTGAATACTTTTTATCACATCCACCTCTCCCAAAAAGGAGGGTAATTTTTGAATGGTTTTAATATCCAGTTTTTGGGTACTCATCTGCACCCCTGAGACATTAATGTCTTCGGGTTCGCCCGTGACAACGACTTCGACTAATTCAACGCCTCCTTCGCTCAGTTCTAAATCAATCCGTTGATTTTCAGTTAATGCTAGATTTTGGGTAATGGTTTCGTAGCCTAAAAATCGGTATTCAACGGTGTAATCTCCAGGTTCTAGGGTGATGGAATAAAAACCATAAACATTGGTGACGGTACCACTAGCTGTTTCTCGGATAAATACCGTTGCACCAATCAAACTTTCTCCATTAGCAGCATCGTTGATATAGCCACTAACAGTTACTTTCTCTTGGGCTAAACCAATTTGTACGGCTGTAAAAAATAGAAATAGGGTTAATAATTTTTTCATAAAATGTTAAGGTGATTTAAATAAATCGGGTAGCTTTCTACTATAAGACAACTTTTGGGTAGGCTTTCACCTATCCGTTATTCAATTTAATGAAAACAAAACGCAAAAATTAGGCGCTTGTTTGTAAAAAAGCAGAATTAATCAGAATAGGCACTTAAAAATAGACCAGTATAGTTTCTTCATAGACTTAATACACAGTAGACCTTTATTCGAAAAGTTTTCTTAAAGCCGACCGGGAACCGTATGCCGTGAACCATGAACCGAATAAAGTCTAGTGTATTAAATCATTGATGTAGAAAAAATAAAGCCATTTCTTTTGTCCTTTAAATTCTATTTACCATCTTATTGCCATGCGTAATTTAAAACATGGTGTTTTTTGGCCGCCTTTCCTCATTTTGATTGCCTCTGTTGTTTATAGTTTGATTGATAGTAAAGGTTTCCTTACAAAAGCGACTGCCATTAATAGTTTCTTATTGGACAAATTTGGTTGGCTTTATTCTATCAGCACCTTGACTTTTTTAGGCATTATTGTTTGGATTTACTTTTCTCCTTTAGCAAAAGTACGTATTGGAGGAAAAACTGCTCAACCAATATTGACCAAATGGAAATGGTTTAGCATTACGCTTTGTACCACTATTGCTACTGGCATTCTTTTTTGGGGAACTTCTGAGCCACTCTACCATTTACACACCCCTCCACAAGGTCTTGATATAGAGCCAAAT
>CALLVC010000448.1 GCA_938010785.1 uncultured Saprospiraceae bacterium | reverse complement strand
AAAATCTTACCACAAATTATTAATGGCACACAGATAATTTATACTTTTTAAATAAGGCGAACGAAAAGTCAAAATCGCAATATATAAACCTTTGAAAAATGGATAGTCGATGTTTGAAGATTGCATCTTCAAACCAATATTTTAGCAGTTTTTAACTTTTATCAGTCGATTACATATTATAAAAACGACTTTTCGTTCGCCCTAACTTTTTAAAACAGATGTTATCTACAAAATATTAGCAATAACCTACCCCTTAGTCATCACTAAAATCCGCTCCTTCCCTCCCTCATTCATCCGAATAAACAAAGAATCATTCTGCAACTTTGTGATTTCCACCACTTTTTCGATAGTTCCCTCATTCAAGCTATCAACAGTCATTAAAAGGTTCTTCTTCAAGCTGTAGGTTCCTGCTTCTATATAATTTAGAGTACTAGTAAAATCGTAGCCTTTATCTTTAAAATTTAGGGTAATTTCGTCAAGATTTACTTTTAAAGAATCACCTTCTTCTGTTAACTCTACAGCAGTCCAAGTCCCTTTTAACTGCTCTTTATCTAACCCTCCACAACTACTTATCACAAAAATTAATATTAGAATTATAAAATGTCTCATTTTTTAGTAGCGTTTCTTTTAATCAATAAACGGTTAAAGCAAAACGTAAAAGTAGGTATTTTAAACGGTTTAGGAATCAATATTTCCATTGATTTTCTAGCCATTTCCAAGAATCACTCTGTCTTTTATATCCGTTTATCGAAATAATTTAATAATAATTCTAAAAAGCCGTTATCTTTTGGCTTAGTTTTACGTCTAATGAGGTAGACGATTAATCCATTTACATTTTACAAAAACAAAAAGAAATCACATGGGATTATTTAGCTTTATTAAAGATGAATTTATTGAGGTCATTGATTGGGTCGAGCAATCCAATGATATTGTTTTGTGGAAATTTCCAGATAGAGACGCCAATATCAAATATGGGGCTAGTCTAACCGTTAGAGAATCTCAGCAAGCTATATTTATTGATGAAGGAGAAATGGTGGATACTTTTACACCTGGTCGATATGAGTTATTGACTAACAATATGCCTTTATTAACTTCTCTTCGGAATTGGAAATCAGGCTTTAACTCTCCTTTTAAATGTGATGCTTATTTTATAAGTACGAAGCAGTTTACTAATTTAAAGTGGGGTACGCCAAATCCTATCATTCTAAGAGACCCTGAATTTAAGCAAGTTCGGGTGAAAGCATTTGGCACTTACTTTATCAAAGTCAAAGATGCGGCTACTTTTTTCAAAGAGTATGCTGGTACTGGACAAATGGTAAAAATTAGTCAAATTGAAGAAACCCTTCGAGATGTCATCGCTCCAAAATTTGCGGAAGCATTGGCTGAGGCAAAAGTTTCTGTTTTGGATTTGGCTTCTAATTATACAGAATTAGGGGAGAAAATTGCGCCAATTCTACAAAAAGACTTGGACCCATTTGGTTTAGAATTGACCAAATTTCAGGTAACAAGTACTTCTTTACCGAAGGAAGTAGAGGAATTCTATGATAAGATGACCAATATGAATATGGTTTCTGACATGAACAAATTCCAACAATTTCAGCAAGCCAATGCGATTGAAAAAGCAGCAGAAAATCCTGGAGGAGGCGCCGGTGAAGGAATTGGAATGGGTATGGGGTTTGGTATGGCAAATATGATGATGAATCAACAAAGCCAACAACCACAACAAAGTGTGCCTGCTCCACAATCTAAGGAATCCATCATGGCGACTTTAAAAGAATTAGGTGGTTTAAAAGAAGCGGGTATTTTGACGGATGAAGAGTTTGAAGCGAAGAAAAAAGAATTGCTGGCAAGGCTATAAATTAGAGTAGAGCGTAGAGACCATTCCGCGAGCGGAATTGAGACCTGCCTACCAGAAAAGTAGGGAATAGATACTTCCTAGGAGCAATGTCAAATCCAGAAGTGTCTATTCTCTATACTTTCTATTTGATACACTGTCAACTGTATTACCGCCAACTGCCAACTAACTATCTTCGAATAATCGTAATATCTCCCTTCATAAATTCCCCCTCTCTAGTATTCAATCTAAGTACATAATAATAAGTTCCTTCGACTAAATTTTCTCCTTTATTATTCAGACCATCCCAATTATTATCATAAGGTGTGGCTCGGTATAAAACATCTCCCCAACGATTAAAAATGATTAATTCACTTTCTGGATATCCATCAGGGTTTCGCTCAATTTGTGGGACAATAAAGAAATCATTGGAACCATCTCCATTTGGCGTAATAGCATTTGGAACAGATGCTAGCCCAACTTCAACCTCTAAACTTGTATAACTTTCACAACCATTTATATCTACAATCGTTACGCCAACGGTAGTATTATCTCTCAAAGAGGTAGTTATTTCTTTGCAATCAATACAATTAAATATATCCTCTGGTGTCCAAATAATATCTATAATATCTTCATCAGGGACAGAGGTGGTCACACTAAAAGTAGCCAATTCACCCGTCACTAGGTTATCATTAGAGACCATAATTTCAGCCTGAATTAATTCTGGTTGACTCAATGTAATAGTGGTATCCCACATACAAGCTAATTCATCAGTGATTGTTAATACATAGGAATTGGGTGCTAAATCAGAAAAAATAGAAGTCAAATTAGGTTCATCTGCTTCTATAGCGTAACGATATGGAGCAACTCCACCAATAACATTCGTTACGTCTATAAAACCATTATCTACTCCGTTGCAAGATGGAGACGCTATGTCGAATAAAGCACTTACTGGAGGATTGGTATTTTCACTTATTAAAACAGTATCCGCATTGACACAATTATTTGACTCGTCTTTTACTTGTAAAATAAAATTTCCTGGCATATCGACCGTCAGCGTGGTATTATTGGATAAAGTTCTGCCTTCAATATCTAACCATTTGTAATTAATATTTTCTCCGAAAGCAGAACCTTGTGCATCTATAGTAATAGAAGCTTCATCACAACCCAACATTCTATCATTTAAAGTCACCACTTCAGGCAAAAGTCGATTATCCGCAATTTCAACCGAATCAATGGTAACACAACTATTTGAAGTATCCATTAACTCTAGATAATAAATGCCTGGCATTCCTACCTGTGCAATAAAAGTTTCCGAATCAGATAATAACAATCCATCCTGGGTCTTCCATTGTACCGCTACCCTATTTTCAGCAGGTTCTGTAGTTGGTATTATATTAAGGAGACTATCCATACAATCAATATTTAACTCATTTGGAAAGGTCACCGTTGGAAACTTTTTATCCGCTATAATGGAGATACTGTCTCTGCTTTCACATTGGGTGGTGGTATCAAGGACGGAAAGTTGATAAATACCCGATTCGTTTATCACGGCAAACGGACTGTTTGCTCCTTCTAAAATAGAACCATCATTTGTAGTCCAGTTGTAAATAAAGCTATTACCTGTATCTGTATTTTCACTTCCAATTGTAATTTGTTCATTTGTGCAGGTTAGAATCGATGCACTTCCTACTTCTACATTTGGAAACATTCTGTTTTCTACGACTCGTTGGGAGTCTATATTAGTACAACCATTAATGGTATTTTGTATGAAAATTTGATAAAGCCCCGCTCTCTCTACAACAGCTAAAGCTTGGTCGGCTCCAGCTAAAATATTTCCATCCTCTGTGGTCCAATTATAATTATAATTTTCTTCGGCAGGCTCATTCAAATCCCCTAAGGTGACCGATTCTATGCTACAATCTAGGGTTAAAGTCTCTCCAATATTGTAATTGATGGAGGCTACGTTTTTATCTACTTCAAAAGAATCTATCGCCTCACAAAAACTTAAAGTATCTATTACTTTTAGGTAATAAGTCCCTGTCCTATCAATGGTAAAAATAAGGGAGGAATCTACAGCTAAAAAATCCTCCAAATTCGCTGTCCAATTAAAAGTTAAGTTTTCTGATTGTGTAAAAATGGTTCCCGCAGCCAGCACAGTTGTATCATTAAAACAGGTGAGCGTTTTATTGGATCCTGCTTCTATTTCAATAGAATCTCTCAAGTCAGTTACGGTAATATTTTTAACTCCTTGACAACCACTAAAATCGTTGGTCACTTCTAGTTGGTAAGTTCCAGCAGCATCTACCAATAAGTCAGGACTATTAGCTGACCCTAAAATATTTCCAGCATCAGATATTATTGTCCATTGAAAAGAGCCTTCTGTTAAGTTAGAATTTGTATTTAATATCACTTGATTGTTCATACAAGTAATAATGTCAGGGTCTTCAATTTCAATAAATGGTGGATTTAAACTATCAATAACCTCCAATACATCAGATTTAGTACATAGGTTGCTGGAATCAATTACCGTCAATTGGTAAATACCCGAAAGGTCAACTAGTAGGGTATCCGTCGTAGCTACAATCTTATTACTATTATCTTTCCAGGTGTAGTAAAAATTTGGACCCGTTGAAATAGTAACTGGGTCTATCCTTAAAGTTGGGTCATTACATGTTAGGACCTTATCCGAGCCAAGATTGACCTCAGGTAATATTTGGTCCGTAGAAACTAGGACAGTATCTTCTGTAAAACAAAAATTTTGGGTATTTTCTATTCTTAGGATATACCTACCCGCTGCATCTGCAATAGGGTTAAGTCCGTCTTTACCTTCGACTATATTTCCATCATCCGTTCGCCAATTAATCAAGGTCTCTATTCCTGCACTCAATAATTGACCATCCAATCTTAGCGTATCCGCACAATTTACTTCTGTATCTTCTCCAGCATCTACTAATGGCGGAATTCTATCTTCCATTACTCGAATCGTAACACTTTTACCTAAACAACCTGTCAAAGTATCTTCGGCAAAAGCTACAAAATCTTCATTCAATAAGGCATCTGTAACTTTCAATTCATTGCCAAGTGTTTCAAAACTACCTATCCATTTAAAGGAGGAAGTGGGTATATCACTATTAGCGAGATAAGTTATTTCATTTGTTATACAATCTATACCACCAGTTTCTTCTAAGGTCACTTCGGGTCTTTCCTTTTCTGTTACTATAACAGAGTCGATACTTTGACATTGATTATCTGTATTGATTACAGAAAGGAAAAAGGTATCTGCGATACTGACTCTTTGTTGGATTGCGGTGCCTAAAATATTTTGGTTTTTATCGGTCCAGCTATACAAAAAGTTATCACCTATAGAAGTTAAATTGCCCCCTAATAAAAAATCTAATTCTTCTTCTCCATTACAATAAATGGTGTCTCTTCCAGCATCCGCTATTGGGTTATCTCTCGCTTCCGTTACCCTAACTGTGTCAATAGTTCGGCAACCATTTATTTGGTTTACTACTATTAGATTATACAAGCCAGGTTGAGTCACTTCAATTTGATTTAAATCTGGAAACACTTCGTTCGTTGGAGCATTCCAAATATAGGAAAACTCGTCTCCACTATCTGATAGACTACCGTCTAAGTTGACATTTCCTATAGAACAATTTAATTCTTTGGTAGGACCTGCATCTGCAAACGGGGCTAATGTATCCGCTTTTACCTCAACAGAAGATAATGTTGAACAATTATTGGCTGGATTGATGACCAAAATAGAATAAACGCCTGGAGCAACAGCCTCATATGTAGCAGATTCAGATAATACATCTAATCCCAATTTCCATTGAAACTCAACACCTTCTATGTTCGAGGTAGCTGCCAGCGGAACAATTCTATTTACACAAGTAAAAATTTCTGGGTCTCCTTCAATATTTATTTCTGGATTATCTACACTTGAAGGTACTTCCACACTATCTTTGGATATACAGCCAGTAAGCGTATTTCGTATTTCTAGATAGTACTTTCCACCTTCTGTAACAATTGGGTTGATTTTAAACGCTTGACTATCTTGTTCAAAACGCCCCTCCATTGTCGTCCAGAAATATTCAAATTCAGCACCTTGGTCAGAATTATCCGCAAAAATAGTAACAGATTGTTTTTCACAAGTCAATAATTCTGCCTCGGCTATACTAATCTCTGGTAATACTTGGTCAGCAGTAACTTTTACCTCTCCATTATTCACACACCCATTTGTTCCCGTTACGGTAATAAAATAGGAACCCGTGTTCAATACATTAATTGCTGCATTATGAGAAGTATCTCCATCGGGAAATACCCAAAGAAATTCTATATCCTCCGTTACTGCGGTGGCTGTTAAAAGTAAATTAGGATTTTCACAGGTCAAAACAGTATCTGGTGGAATAATAATGGCTGGCTTTACAAAATTCTCAAAAATTCTTACAGAATCTTGAGCAGAACAACCTGTATTTCTATTAGTGACTGTTAACGTAAATAATCCTTCAATCTGTGTTCCCGCTGTTGTCCCTTCATCTGAAAGTATAGTTCCGGGGCCAGTCCATTTATATTGAAACAAAGGACCTAAAGAAGATTGGGTTCCATCTAACATCGCCAATTGATTATTGCAAGCAAGAATATCAGATGGACCTGCTTCTGCAATGGGTAGGTCAGCATCCGAAGTTATCGTTCTCACCTGTGAAGAAAAACAGCCGTTTTCTGTATTTCTAATATTCAAAATATAGTCCCCTGCTTGTGTTATTCGAGGATGATAGGTGTCATCTCCAACTAAAATATTTCCATTTCCACCAAACCAATCAAATTGAAAAATAGCGCCTGAATCAGAATTCGAAGCATTCAAGGTTAATTCAGGTACGGCACAAGTTAGTATCGTATCTCCTGTAATTCGGATAAAAGGGTTATTAAAACTGGTATCTATTGTTACAGAATCTAAACTTATGCAACCATTTGTAGTATTAGTAACTTCTAAAATATACAAACCTCCTGCATCTATAGCAGGAGAAAGTAAAGTCGTATCCAAATTATTTATAAAATGCCCATCGGGCGTAGACCAACTATATTCAAATGCTGTACCAGTACTTGTGCCTGTTCCATTTAAATTATTGGTCGGATTGTCACAATTTAATTGGAATGGTGTTCCCGCCTCAACGTCTGGAAATAGTCTGTCATCTCTCACAAACACCTCATCCATTGTAATACAACCATTTGGTGCGGTTACTTTCACCACAAACATTCCCGTATCATTTACCAAAATCTCCGCAGTAACTTCTGGTGTAACTAGATTGCCTCCTGTCCATTCATATTCAACATCTGGAGTCGTACTAGTAGCTAGTAGCGTTGCTAATGGCTCCAAACAACTAATGGCATTATCTGCCGAAGTCAATTGTGGGTCTACAAAATCAGCTAAAACAAGTACTGAATCTTTAGTAATACAACCATTTATCGTATTGGTCATTTCTAGTTCATAGTTACCAGCCACTTCCACTAAAAGTTCAGGTGTTGTTGGCAGGTCTGGAATGGCTATATCAAGATTGGTCCATTTTATTGCAAATTCATTTCCAGTTGAAGACCCTATATTATCTATAGTAAGTGTAGAAGCATTACAATCAATTGTTCCACCATTGTTGGCTACTGCTTCTGGAAAAACCCTGTCGGTGTTCACAAATACAGAATCTTTTACCACACAACCAGAAACTCTATCGGCTATTGCTAGGGTAAAAGTTCCACCTACCGATATTAAAGGTTGATAAAACTCGTTACTAAAATCTATTATACCATCATCACTAGATGTCCAAGTAGGCACATACCGACTCCCTTGTGTGGAGGAAGTCGCATCTAAACGAATAGTTGGGTTATTACAATCAAGAACCGTAGGGTCTGCAATTACTGCTTGCAGGGTTTCATCTCCTATCTTTGCCGTTCCTGCAAAAACCAAATCAAAACCTACTCCATTAGCAGAAAAATTATCTACCAATAGAAAATAGGTCTCTCCGGCGGTTACTCCTAATGCTGCCGAAAAACTTGTTTCTGCGGTGCCTAAATCTCCAAAACTTGAGGTT
Organism: uncultured Saprospiraceae bacterium; assembly: GCA_938010785.1. GTDB lineage: Bacteria > Bacteroidota > Bacteroidia > Chitinophagales > Saprospiraceae > JAFMDF01. Next base: position 7,756 of record CALLVC010000448.1, on the reverse strand, counting down.
GGATTATTAGATAAACCAATGATTCGACCTTCAACTGGTGGAACGCCTAATTCACATTCAATTGGATTTCTATTACCAACAGCAGGACAAGCAGTTTTATATAAGGAATAGGTGAAAATTGCATCCCCTTTTGGTTGAACCATAAATTCTAAATCACCACTTTCTAACACATCAAACCTAAACCATTTAGATTGAAATTCTTGCCCACTAGGCGAACAACCTTCCATTTCTTCAAAGCCAGGTCCCTTAGTTTTATCTATCGAAATTGGTTCACTGCCACATAATTGTATGGCATTGACACAATCGGCGGTAGAATCAACGGAGACAATTACTTTTCCTTCAAAAGTCTCCGTCAAAAGGGTCATTTGGTCAATATCTATGGCAGTGGGAGGAAAGGAAACATCTATTAAACTACTATCTCCAACTGCACCAATGGCTTGAAAACAAATATTAAAAATGGCGGTACTATCTGCCACTACTAAGCCCAAAGTATCTGTATCGTGTAAGTAGGTCAACGCTAAATTTCCTGAAGCTGTATTTGTTAAATCAAAATCATTTATTTCTAAATTTTCTATTTGAAAACTATCTACTCTTACAAAATTTAGGACACTGGCATCCCATGAAAGTGGAAATCGCATAGATTCTAAAAATGCCACATTCTCCGCATATACAGGTACACAAAAAACTTCATCTGGTACTACAGTCGCTTCTCCTGCATCTACTCGAAATATACAATCAGGGGTATCTTCTGGGTCTAAGCAAGGGTCACAAACCAATCCTTCGGAATCGCAGAATTCGACGTAAAAGTCTAATAATTCACCCGTGTCATTCCTTTCTGCATTAAAATCCCCAACTCTCAAAGTCCATGTACCATTGACTCTACCTTCATCAAAATCTGCTAAAGCACCTCTAAATGGATAGTAGGTGCCTTCGAGAACCCCTTGGCCTGCCCAATCTTGGTCATTGCTAAATTTAGCATCATAATTCTCATCAGGCATTGCAGTTACCTCATTTCTGACAAAAGCAATGTCAAAAGTTCGATTATCTGTCTGCCCATTAGGACCTTGAGAAAAAGTAAGGGGTCCAATTAATTCGACAACGTCTCCTCCAGGCGAAACTAATTCTATTTGTAAATCTCCTGAATACGTGTGAGTGAAGGTAACTCCCACTTTACTTACACATTGGTCAGGATTAGCTAAATCATTATTTTTTACATTAAAAATGTTGAGCTGATATTCTTTATAACTAAGGTCATCTTCGATAAGTGCAGGACAATTTTCACAAGGACAAGACTCTACTTCTTGCGCATTTAATGAAATATTATAAAAGAATAAGAATAAAGGGAAGAAAAGTAACCTTAAGGAAAGTTGGTTCAACCTCATCAACCTAGCAAAGAACTTGCTAACTTGGATACAATTTGAAGAAATATGGAGTTGTTCATGGAAGTTCAATACCAAAATAATATTGTGTTTCTTAAGTCTGTAAAATCGGTTATATGGATATTTATTGTAAAGTTAATTTACCTTTAATTAGAGTGCAACCTAAAAATCGATTTACGCAGCTTGGTGACAAAATTTTTAACCGAGATAAGTCGTATACGACGAAAAGTAGTTTCGGATGTAAATTACATTAAATATTTTTATAATATATCATTCTGCTTATTTATTAACAAAAAGGCATTTTAGTTGTCATTTAAATCTAAAATCTCCTTACTTTTTGAGACATTTGAAGAAATCCTCACTCATCTTCTAATTTTAGACTAAAAATGAAGTATCTACTCCTATTTTTTACATTCTTTATTCCAAGTAGCTTGTTTTGCCAATATTATTTAGGCGCACTTGACGAAAATTATCAAGAAATATATCATAAAGTAGAAAAGCCTTTGGCGATGGCAAGAAATAATCCAGCTACTTTTAATCAGTTACCTGGTTTTCCGATAAGTTTTTTAAATGACCCTAACTCATCAAATTTCAGAAACCTCACTTTAGAAGATATTAATGACGATGGGATTCAAGAATTACTTTTTAGTTGTGGTAACATCTTATATGCTTACAATAATAACACTCCTTTGTGGACAAAAGCAATGATAGGGACTGGAATATACCCACCTTCTGTAGCAGACATTGACAATGATGGAGATATGGAAATTATCCAAGTCACTGGGGGAAATGGAAAAGATGGACGGGTATATGCAGTAGACCATCTGGGAAATGACTTACCAGGATTTCCAAAAAATTATGATAATAATTGGATTATTACGACTGCTACGCTTGCTGATTTAGATGTAGATGGGCAAATGGAGATTATTTTTTTAGAAAGAAATCCTCCTAATGGGGTGCTTCACATTTTGGACAATAAAGGAGAAATCTGGACCAATAATTGGCCTATTCAGGTTTCTGGTACGCTTGCTACAACACCGAGTATTGGGGATATAGACAATGACGGTCAAAAAGAAATTGTGGTCGCCTCAACTACCACTTTATATGCGTTTGATTTAGCAGGACAATTAGAGGATGGTTGGCCCGTTGAGGATAATAACACACAATTTAGTTTTCAATCTCCAATTTTAGTCGATTTAGATGGCGACGAAGATTTAGAAATAGTTGGGGCCGCTCATGGAATTCAAGCCCAATTTTATATTAAAAATCATGATGGGAGTGACTTCTTAGCTTGGCCGTTTTTTGTTCCAGAAGGTACTTGGTCTTTTACCACACCAACGGTCATCAACCGCACAGGCGATTACGAAATCATAATGAGTAGACCAAGTTTAGATGCACAATTTTTAAATGATAAAATTTACAAATGGGATGGCTTAGGAAATTTAGCGACCAATTATCCCATAGAAAATGATTTGGGAAGTCAAGGGGTAATAATAGTCGCTAATATTGATGAAGACGACGGAATGGAAATAATTTTGTCTAGCAATACTTTCACCTTAGACGGAAATGGTTTTATTAATGCATTTGATATGGATAGTGGTGAAGTGGTAGATGGATTCCCACTAGAAGTACGTGGTTATTCCCATCTTAATGGTGCTACTATCGGCGACATCAACGGAGATGGAATGATGGATTTAGCTGCGCTTTGTTATACCCCAAATTTCGATTCTAGACCCGATTCAAATTATCTAAACGTCTTTGACTTAGGCACTCCTTATAGCCCTGATAAAATCTTATGGAACACCTATAAAGGAAGTAATACAAGAGATGGTAATTTAGATAAATCTGTGGTTTCTAGTATTTCTACCCCTCATATTGAAGGGGTAAAATTAGAAATATTACCCAATCCAATTTACCATAAAGGGAGTCTAAAAATGGAGCTGTCTGGTAATTTAGAACTGACTGGAAATTTAATTTCTGTAAATGGACAATTTTCGCAAAATTTATTTCAAAATAATTTCACAAAAGGCGTTTATAATTACAATTTACCAGCCTTAATTCCAGGCGTGTATTTTTTAGTCATAAATGATGCTAAAAATCGGGTGATAACTAAAAAAATTATTGTACAAAATCAATAATAAAAATATTAACAAAAGTAAATTATTAATAGCAAGCGAAATTTCGCAAAAAATACACAAAATTCTAATTTAATTTAAATTATTGACAATCAATATATTAAAAATATAAAATAAAATATCTATTTATTTTTGATGAATTTTCTTATCAAAAAACTCAAAAAATGTGACTTGCTAAAACACCCTCCCGTCTTAAGAGCGTATTTAAATTTGAAAGGAATCAACTTCTCATAAAGATTTGGTTTTTTGGGGTTTTTTAGCTCTTTCGAGTTCGCTCGAAAGGGCTTTTTTAGTATCCCCCAAAACACCTAATTACCAGATTATAAAATAGTCATGATTTTAATTTTGATAGCCTCTTGTCACTTGAATACCTTTGTCTTTTCTAGCTAAACAATTACTAATTTTTTCCATCAATTCCTCAGGTCCAAATGGCTTCCCTACATGGTCGTTCATTCCAAATAACTGAGCTTTGTCCTTTTCTGTTAAATAGGCGGATGCCGTCAAGGCGATAATTGGTACATTAGCGATAGTCGGGTCATGCGACTTTCTAATTTCGGCAGTCGCTCGATAGCCATCCATTTTTGGCATTTGGATATCCATTAGAATTAAATCAAAATAGGTTTCATTGATTCGGTCTAAAGATTCTAATCCATTATTTGCAGTAGTAACTTTCACTCCTAATTTGGTTAACATTTTACGCACTACCAATTGGTTAATCTTATTATCTTCTACCACCAAAATCTTTTTACCTACTAAATAATGATAGGGTAATAATTCGTTATGACTCCCCGTTTCTTTCTTGATTAAATTTGACGGAATGGTATAAGGTAAATAGACTTTAAAGGTTGTCCCTTCCCCTAATACACTTGTTGCTTCTACTCTACCATTTTGTAAATCTACAAGTCGTTTTGTTATGGCCAATTCTAAACCACTGGTATTAAATCCTTCATAAATATCCGCTTCGGGGTCTCTTGTGAACTTACGGAACATCTCTTCTAATTTCGCTTTTTCTATCCCTCTTCCGTTATCTTCTATAACTATTTCTAAAGTGACATTCCTATCGTTTAATTGATATAATCCAATTTTAGTATTAATCTCACCAGTATCCGTATAACTTAAAGAATTACTAATCAAATTGGTTAATATTTGATTCAGACGGACTGGGTCACCTGTCAATAATTCCGGTACTTTTTTATCAATCTCAAAAGATAATTTTACATCTTTTTCCTCCGCTGGAATATGAGACCATTTATGCACATCTTCTACGATTTGAGGTAGTTTAAAGTCTCTAGTCTGCATGACTAATTTACCTGCCTCAATTTTAGAATAATCTAATACATCATTGATAAATACAACTAAATTGTTTGCAGAAAACTGTAAATTCCTTAAAGATTCTTTTTGGTCTTCTCTTGGATTTTCTTCTAATAATAAATGACTTAAACCCACTATAATATTAATCGGTGTACGCATTTGATGACTCATCATCGCTAGGAAACTATCCCGTGCGAAAGATGACCGTTCGATGGATTCTCGTTCTGCCATTTCACCAACCAACTTATTATTTAATAAGTCTAAACTAGCTGCTTTTTCTTTTAATTGAATATTTTTTCGGTCAATTTCAGAGGCTTGCCACAAGATTTCTTCGTTCTTATCTTTTAGTACCACATTGGCCTTCTTTTTACGCTGATAACTTCTATATAAACTCGCTAAAAAACCAGCAATTAAAGCAATCACAGCTAATAAAAATCCTCTTAATTTTAAATTATTCGCTTTGTCTTTTTCTAAAGTTGCGATTTGTTGTTTATGTTCTTCCGCATCGGATTCTGATTGATACCTAGTAGTCAACTCATGCATAGCCGTTGCTTTATCTTGGTCAAATAAAGCTTGTTGACTCGATGAATATGCTTTTTGATACTTAAATGCCAATGCATCATCCCCCATTTCAGAAAAAACAGTAGCTATTTCTTCATAAAAGACAGGTACCTTGGATTCTACCTTTATGGATCCTAATAACTTAGCTGCTTTATTTAGAAAGGGTGCTGCTTTTTGATTTTCACCTAATCTAGCATGGATGACCCCAAAATTTTTCAGACATTCTGCTGTTCCAAGTGTATCTTGAATTTCAGTTCTTAAATCATAGGCAATTGTGTTATTTTCTTTAGCCTCCTCGTAATTTTTTTGTGCCAAATAAGTCAATGTTATATCATTATAATCTGTAGCAATATTTGGCAAATCTTCAATAGACCCATGTAAATCTAATGATTGAGAAAAATAAACTAGCGCACCTTCATAGTCTCCTAACTCTAAGGTTATTTTACCTAAAAATCGAGCAATTGCAGCAGCTTTGTTGTAAGCTTCTTCTTCTATATATAAATCGAAGGCCTTGTTATACCCTTCTTTTGCTTTTCCTAAGAAATTTTGTGCAAGAAAAACATCTCCTAAGGATTTATGCACTTCTGCTAACTCCTGTGACTTTCCTAGCTTTTCAAATCGTTCTTTAGAACGATTTAAATTTACCAATGCATTTGTATAATCTTTCTGAAAATAAAATATCTGGCCGATGTGTAAGTTTACCGCTGCAATCCCTTCTTCATTATTGGCTTTTTTCCAACCATCTAATGCTAAAAGTAAAAATTCCGTAGCGTTGGTATAATCAAAGCGTTTTTTGGAGACGATTCCTAAAATCTCATTCGCCTTTGATATCCCAGTTGGATTAACCATCTCTGTTGCGTAAAGCAATCCTTTCTCTGCATTCTTTTTTGCTAAAGAAAGTTCATTAATAGCCAAATATTGGTCGGCGACGTTATTAAACAGGGTGGGATTTTGTTCTTCGGCTGCACGTTTTTCTAATTGAATTAAATTCTTATTTTCTGCAAAGCCGAATACTGGAAGCAAAAAGCATAAAATGCCAAGTAATAATGTAGTTCTCATGTAATCTCAATTTACTGATTACTAAAGCAAAATTATCGCCAAAAAGAGCTTATTGGGAATTTTATTTCCTAAAAAGAGAGAAAGTTTTAATAAAAGGAAACATTTCACAGATTCTTATGGTCGTAAAATTATTGTTGAACAATTAGACGAACCAATAATAAATGGGGACGTATACTATTTAATCTTAAACAAGATTTATTAAATTTGCATAGATGCAAACATCATTTTATGTTAATGGTATGTCAACGAATAACATTTTGTCTATTTTATCATTAAATTAGGGTAAAATCGCACTAAGTATTTAAAACTAATTTCGAAGAAACACAGGACTTAAACCAACTGAATGGATAGAATTATCAAAAAGAAGCACACAGAAAAATCTCCTAATTGGTTAATTTACTCCCTAAAAGGTCTATTGCTTTTTTTGTTATTTTATAATGTTAACAAACATTTTCCTAATGGTTTTCTAAAAGTTTCTTCCACTCCTGATAAATATCACGCAGTTTATAACAAGACAGAAGTAGAGGAAGTTTCTTTTAATCAACTCTTGAGTACTACTCGACCAAAGATTGACCATTATATGCAATGGGGTAATAGAAAAATCCCATTTACTGACCCCGAAATAAAAATTCCAGCAGAAATTCCTTACCAAACATTTTCTCAGAAAGAATTTGCCAAAATCTGGACCGATTCTTTTACCCTTCAATATAAAGGACATGTCTTAACACCAAATAAGGTAAACGCTATTTTTATTGACTCAGATAATATAGTGGCAACTTGTGAAGATGAAGGCGATTTCACCTCTTGTTTTTTCTCCAATTTACGACATCATCGAAATGATTTCGCTTTGTGGCTTTCTGTGGAAACAGAAGAAGAAAAAACATTTTTCACAAGAATTAAAGTTTCTGAAAAATCAGATTTGTCATTTGATATAGATTATGAGACGAATCGATTTTGGAAAAAATTAATCAATCGAGACAAACATAAATCCATTGATAATTTGACCGTCGTCAAGCCTGTTTTTCAAGAACATGATTATCTTTTCAAATGGGGTGAATGGGAACGGTTTGCCAATGGACCAAAAGGAGGTCGGCGAGTAAAAGTAGGGATTAAAACTTTTGAAAAGTGGGTAAATGATACCCCTAGATTATATAAAGACCAAGAATTTGTTCCATTTAGTGTCTCTATTAATCATTGGAATCAAAAAGCTTGGAATCATTGCCAGATTACGAGAAGAACAGAAAAATCTCCATTGGTTAGTAATTGGGATTGTTTCAGAGAACTCGTTCAGGGTGTCAAAGTTGGACATAC
>CALLVC010000447.1 GCA_938010785.1 uncultured Saprospiraceae bacterium | reverse complement strand
CCACGATAGAAATCTAGCAGGAAATACAAAAAAGGGTTATATCACTATAGAAGGAGGTCAAGCAACTTGGCAAAATAGCTGGTTGGCAGCGGGAGGAGAGATTACGTGGAACATGATTCATTATGATGTGCAGTTGATTGGAGGCATGGTATTGCACGATGGAAAGATAGCAGAGATGGCAACAGGGGAAGGTAAAACTTTGGTAGCGACCTTACCAGCCTACTTAAATGGCTTATCAGGCTTAGGCGTTCACGTAATTACCGTGAACAACTATTTAGCTCGTCGGGATTGCGAATGGGTCGGTCCTATTTTCGAATTCTTACACTTAACGGTAGATTGTATTGATAAATATAAACCGCATTCGCCTCAACGAAACGCGGCATATGACTGCGATATTACCTATGGTACAAATAACGAATTTGGATTTGATTATTTGAGAGATAATATGGTAAAATCCTCAGCGGAAATGGTCCAGAAAAAGCACCACTTTTGTATGATTGATGAGGTAGATTCTGTTTTAATTGATGATGCTAGAACCCCATTAATTATTTCTGGTCCCGTACCAAAAGGTAGCGAAGACCAAGAATATGCAGAGTTGAAGCCAAAAGTAGAGCGATTAATCAATGCCCAAAAGAAAATAGCCACCGATTATTTATCGGAGGCAAAAAAGTTATTCAACGCAGGGGAATTTGGTAATGATGAAGGACAAGTAGGAATAGCATTATTACGTTCTTTCAGAGCTTTACCCAAAAATCGTCCATTAATTAAGTTTTTGAGTCAAGAAGGAGTAAAAGTAGAATTGCAAAATGCAGAGAATTTCTATATGCAGGAGCAATCCAAACATATGCATATAGCAGACGAGCCTTTATTGTTTACAATTGATGAAAAGAATAGAAACGTAGAATTAACAGAAAGAGGGGTAGAATTTTTGTCCAAAGGAGAATCTGACCCAGCATTCTTTGTGATGCCAGATATCACTTTAGAGATGATGGAAATTGAAGATGCGGAGGATTTAGAAACTGCACAAAAAGTAGAGGCGAAGCAAAAATTATCTCAAGATTTTGCGGTAAAATCTCGTCGATTACACGCCGTAAGTCAATTATTAAAAGCATTTACGCTTTTTGAAAAAGATGAGGAATATGTAGTCATGGACAATGAAGTAAAAATTGTCGATGAGCAAACAGGTCGGATGATGGAAGGTCGTCGATACTCTGACGGTCTACACCAAGCATTAGAGGCAAAAGAAAGTGTAAAAATTGGAGACATCACACAGACCTACGCAACTGTTACTTTGCAAAATTACTTCCGAATGTATCACAAACTAGGTGGTATGACCGGTACGGCAGAAACAGAAGCAAGTGAGCTTTGGGAAATTTACAAATTGGATGTTGTCGTTATTCCAACCAATCGCCCAATTGCTAGAGATGATAGACAAGATTTAGTTTATAAAACAGAGCGAGAGAAGTTTAATGCAGTTATCAACGATGTAGTTGAATTAACAGCACAAGGTCGTCCAGTATTGGTAGGTACCACCTCGGTTGATATTTCAGAGAAATTGAGTCGAATGCTAAAAATGAAAGGCATTGACCACAATGTATTAAATGCCAAACAGCACCAGCGAGAAGCAGACGTTGTCGCAGAAGCAGGTAAGCCAGGAAAAGTAACGATAGCAACCAACATGGCAGGTCGGGGAACGGATATTAAAATCTCTGACGAAGTGAAGCGAGCAGGTGGATTGGCCATTATCGGTACAGAACGACACGATTCCAGACGAGTAGATAGACAGTTAAGAGGTCGGGCAGGACGTCAAGGAGACCCGGGAAGTTCTCAATTCTATATTTCTTTGGAGGATAAACTAATGCGTTTATTCCAATCAGAAAGAATTGCAAAGTTGATGGATAAAATGGGCCATGAGGAAGGAGAAGTGATTCAACATTCCATGGTTTCTAAGTCTATCGAAAGAGCACAAAAGAAAGTAGAAGAAAATAATTTTGGTATCAGAAAGCGATTATTAGAATATGATGACGTGATGAATATCCAGCGGGAAGCAATTTACCAAAAGCGTAAGAATGCGCTTTCGGGAGAACGTTTATCCGTTGACTTGAATAACATGTTTTTGTCTTTGACAGAAAATATTGTTCAGAGTCATAAGGCTGGAGGCAACTATGATACTTTCAAAATGGATTCTGTAGGGCTAATCGGTTTTGACCCTAAAATCAGTAAGGAACAATTCGAGGAGAGTGGTGCGGATGATTTAGTCGATATGTACCAAGACCAATTCATTCAATACTACGATACAAAGAGTGATGACATAGCGACGGTATTATTACCAATCATCAAAGATGTTCACGAAAATCAACCTCGTTACAAAGATATTTTAACGCCATTTACAGATGGTCGAAAAAATCCATTACCTATTGCAGCGAATATCAAAGACGCAGTAGAATCAAATGGTAAAACAATTGTAACAGATATTGAAAAAGCAGTTAGTTTAGCTTTGATTGATGATAGTTGGAAAGAGCATCTTCGGTCAATGGATGAATTAAAAGATTCTGTACAATCTGCTTCTTTTGAGCAAAAAGACCCATTGGTCGTTTACAAGATGGAAGCTTATAATCTTTTCGAAGGATTGGTTAATAAAGTAAACGAAGAAGTAACCTCTTACTTATCAAAAGGTACGCTAATCTTCTCTGGAGGAACGACCTTAGCAGAGGCCAAACAACGTCAAACAGATTTCAGTAAAACAAATACCAATACGACTGAAAGAAGCGAAGACGTTGCAGCTAGAAGAGCTGCACAAGGCGTAAGTAGAAGAAAGAAACCAGAAACGTTCAAAAGAGAAGAAAGAAAAGTGGGCAGAAATGAGCCATGTCCTTGTGGTAGTGGTAAAAAATTCAAGCGTTGTCATGGCCGACAAGTAGCAAGCTAGTTCAGTTGGCAGCTTGCAACAAGTAGTCAAATATTAACAATGACCACATTTAAATTATATAAAAAAGAGCAATTGACAGAACGTCGATTGCTCTTTTCTTTTTTATTAAGTTTATTTTCTTTTTTCTTGGTTGCTCAAAATTTGGGCGATGGACGTTTTAGAGAAATAGCCGTTGGGCCATCCATTATCCATGAAAAATTACCAGAAGGGTATAATTACACACCATTATTTTTTACTGCACGATTTCCTGTACATCATTTTAAATCTGTTAAGAAAGGTCATTTTAAAGTTTTTGCGGAACCACAGTTTGTTCTAAATAATCCGCCTAGTTCTTTTCCTACTACGTATGAATTCGGGGCGAATTTAGGTTTTCAATATTGGGTGCCTTTTACGGATAAAAGTGCCTTATCTATTTCTATTGGAGCAGGACCACATTATTTATCTTTGGAGACCAGTATCCAAGCGAAAGGCTTTATTTTTTCTGATAATTTTGAAATCGGCTATTACCAAATGATAGGAAAACAATTAGGATTGAGTATAAAACCTCGATTTAGGCATATTTCGAATGCGGGTTTTTTATCGCCTAATATTGGGATTGATAATTTATTTTTGATGGTGGGTGTTTTTTGGAAAAATAATAAACAATAAGATAGGTAAAGCTAAAGTTTTCATTCTCTAAGGTTTTGTGGTTAAAGTAATTGCTTAGTATAAAACCTTAACATCAGGTTTTTTATTTTCTTCGATGACTAATTCCCATCCTGCATGCTCCACCATAAAACGCATCATTTCTAAAGCTTGATTACTTTGTTGTTTCGCTGTTGCTACTAAATCGCTTTTTTCGGCTTGCTGAACGATAAATTCTTTAGCCTTAGCGTTCATTTTATTATAGTCTTCTTTTGTAAATGGATTAAAAGTGCCTTGGGTAATATCGTAATAATCTAAAGTGTGGTCTACCGAAAGAATAGCTGGTTCTGGTAATTGAGTGATGATGATTTTTTGCTGCTCAGGTAGTGCTTCTATTTTCATCAGCTCTAAATCATACCCGACAGAAACTTTAGCTTTTACCCGTATCAAAGCCTTTTTCCGAAATGGGCTAAAATCATAACCCCAGTAGTCTTCGTAATCATAAACCTCCGAAAAGTGCCCTTCTACGGTGACTAATTTATATACACTTTTGACTTTTTCAAGTAGAACCTGCGACTGTTCTTTCGCTTGAACTTCATGCCAAGTGTAGTATTTTTTGGTTAGATAAACACCCGTTCCAAAGAATAGTATTAAGGCTAAACCTATTAGTAATTTTTTCATAAGGCGACAATTTTATTTATACTCTACTCTACTAAAATGAAGATTAT
>CALLVC010000446.1 GCA_938010785.1 uncultured Saprospiraceae bacterium | reverse complement strand
AAAACTGAGGGAGTTTTGAGGGGGAACCAACTTTTTTTCGAGCTTCAAACTCGAAAAAAAGTCGGTTCCCCCTCAAGCTCCCTCCTCCGCCCGAGCTACGAAGCAGCGAAGGGCGGTAATTACGATTTTTAGTAGGCAGAGTACTTATTTTTATCGCGCTTTAATAAATAGTTCACATTTAATTTATTGGCAAAGCAGTATCTTTACATTAATATTTCAGTTACAATATTATAATTCATGAACCAAGCATTAAAAAAAGCAATGCAACATAAGATTTCTCCATTATATCGATTATTATTAAGTTGTTGTCTATTATTGATAACAACAATAGCCTTTGGCCAACAAAAGTACATTACCAGAACTGCACATATAAACGTCAAATCAACCAATAGATTTACCGATATAGAAGCGGATAATTACCAAGTAGCTTCTGTTTTTGATGTGGCAACGGGTGATATAGATTTTATTGGCTTATTAAAGTCTTTTGAATTTAAATTAGGCGCTGCCGACCAATTATTCAATAGTAAAATGGTAGATGTATCTGCCTATCCAAATCTAAAATTTTCGGGTAAAATACAAGATATTCACCGCATCAATTTTGATAAACCGGGGGAACACACGATTACCGTCAATGGTGTTTTATACATTTGGGATGAAAAAAGAGTAACGAGTGCGGTAGGCAAAATAAAAATCAATCCAAACGGGTCTATCGAAGCCACTTCTAATTTTAATTTAGTAATAGAAGACGGCAGTGTAGAAAAAGCGAATCAGTTGATGAAAGAGAAACTCCCTTCGGTTGTAGCCGTAGACGTCAATAAGCTCGGGATTTCGAAGACCGTTGCTGTGAATTTAAAAATGACTTATAAAGCGAGATAAAATAGCGTAGGGCATAGGGCAGAGAGCTTAGGGGAATACGCCCCTACCCTCCGCCCCACGCCCTCCGCCCTATGCCAATACAACATGAGTAAGACAAAACAATACCTGCTATATGCCTTCATGGCTATCGTTTTAGCCACCTTTTTCGGCGCTTTGGCTATTTGGAATGCCCCCAAAGCAAGTGTTAAATCCAAGCCAGCAGATTACACCTTATCTGCTACCGAGCTTTTCCAAGAATATTCAGAAAATCAAGGCGTTGCCGACAAAAAATTCATCAATCAAATCGTTGAAGTAAAAGGAACCATTTTTGAAGTTTCCACAGACCAACAAGGAGCCACCGTTTTCTTACTCACTACAGGAGAAACGGAGGCAGGCGTGCTCTGTACCATGGAACTAGGAGAGTCCGACAAAGTCAAAGGAAAAAAAGTTGGGGATAGAATTACGGTTAAAGGCCATTGTACTGGGATGCTAATGGAAGTGGTTTTGAATCGATGTACATTGGTGGAGTAAGTATTGCGATACTGAAAAGATAAAATAAAATTTGGTAAAATAGCTTATATTTGTATAAAGCAAAAGGGTTTTCTTATAAAAATTCCATACTAAGCGTTCCTAATCCCGATTTTCATCGGGACCGTATCGAACGGCAAAATTTGTAAAAAAGGTTTTTAAAGGTTGAGCTAAAATAGATTTTCGGAGAAAATCTATTTTAACTCAACCTTTAAATCCCTTTTTTGATTTGATTGGACTCGATGTCCAATCAAATCAATACTAAAGCAGGTGTTTTCATTTTTATAAGAAAACCCTATATAAAGCTATTTAAAAATCGAATTATGTATCGAGAAATACTAAAACCTATTGTTCGCTCACCAGAATTGCCTCAAATCCTAAAAGAGTTGTCAGAATATTGGGAACAAGAGCAAGCAAGGAGAAAAGAATTTTATGATTGGGTTACCCCTGATATGAAAGCAGAATTTATTGATGGCGAAGTAATTGTGCATTCTCCTGTTCGGAGTCGGCATAATGTGGTGCTACAGAATATTGTTTTATTAGTAAATATCTTTGTTCGAAAAAAGGACCTTGGTTATATCGGCGTAGAAAAAATAATGTGTAGATTTCCACGTAATGACTACGAGCCAGATATGTGCTTTTTTAATAAAACAACTGCCGCTACTATCACGGACGAGCAGACCATATTTCCTATTCCTCAACTTATTGTAGAAGTGCTTTCAGCCAGTACAGAAAATAGAGACCGAGGCGTAAAATTTAAAGATTATCAAGCGCATGGTGTACAAGAATATTGGATAGTAGATGCTTACACCAATACTTTAGAACAATACCTCCTACAAGACGGCGAATTTGAACTACATCAAAAATTTAACAAACCTAAACAAAAGATTGCTTCTAAAGTCATTACTGGATTTGAAGTACCTATTGGTGCTTTTTTTGATGCCGCAACTAATTTGGCGATACTCAAAGACTTATAATTGCTTATCTGTCCGCTAAAAACCAAACATAATCACCTCACCCATATTTTTCTCTGTCCATGAAAATTTTAGGCATTTCCGCATTTTATCACGACTCTGCTGCTGCTATTACGCATAATGGAGACATTATTGCTGCCGCGCAAGAAGAAAGATTTACTAGAAAAAAACAAGATGCAAGTTTTCCAGTCCATGCAGCAAAGTACTGCTTAGCAGAAGCAGGTTTTAGTATTGACGAGTTGGATGCCATTGTTTTTTATGACAAACCTTTATTAAAATTTGAAAGGTTATTAGAAACTTATTATGGATTTGCGCCAAAAGGTATCTCTTCTTTTATGACCGCCATTCCCGTATGGCTAAAAGAAAAAATGTTTATCAAACGGCTGATTCACGAAGAGTTAGCCAAAATTGAACCTTACAATAAAAAGAAAGTCAAACTACTCTTTCCCGAACATCATTTATCTCACGCGGCAAGTGCGTTTTACCCCTCTCCATTTGAGGATGCAGCAATCATCACAATGGATGGTGTGGGAGAATGGGCAACAACCTCAATTTGTAAAGGAACTGGAAATCAAATAAAAATCCTGCAAGAATTAAAATTTCCGCACTCTATTGGTTTATTATATTCCGCCTTCACCTATTTTTTGGGGTTTAAAGTCAACTCTGGGGAGTATAAATTAATGGGTTTAGCCCCTTACGGCAATCCTAAAGCTACGGAAGTCGCCACTTTTATAGACATCATAAAAACAAGTTTAATTGATTTAAAAGAAGATGGTTCGCTTTGGCTCAATCAATCCTATTTCAACTATGCGACAGGCTTGCGCATGGTAAAAGATACAAAGTGGGAAAAACTATTTGGCTTTCCTCGTAGAGATTCTGAAAGTCAATTAGCACAAAAGCATTGTAATTTGGCGTATGCCATTCAAGCGGTAACCGAAGAAATTGTTATAAAAATAGCAAAGGAGGCCAAAAGATTGACCGGGTCAAAAAATCTATGTTTAGCAGGCGGGGTAGCACTCAATTGTGTGGCAAATGGTAAATTATTAAAAGCGAATATTTTTGAAAATGTATTTATTCAGCCTGCCGCAGGGGATGCTGGTGGAGCATTAGGCGCAGCGTTAGCCGCCAATCATCTTTATTTTGAACAGCATAGAACCGTAGACCAAACAAAAGACGGGATGAAAGGCAGCTATTTAGGTCCTGCCTATTCTGATAAAGAAATCGAATTAACGGCAAGAAAGTATAAAGCAAATTTTCAAAAATTTGATAATTTCCAGCAGCTAGCAAAATTAACTGCTGAACATATTGCGGACGGAAAGGTAATCGGCTGGTTTCAAGATAGGATGGAATTTGGTCCAAGAGCATTAGGCAATCGAAGTATATTAGGAGATGCTAGAAATGAAGAGATGCAGAAAAAACTAAATTTAAAAATCAAGTATCGAGAAAGTTTTAGACCATTTGCGCCTTCTGTTTTGGCAGAGGACCGAGCAGCTTATTTTGATTTAGCCGAAGCTTCTCCTTATATGCTACTAGTTGCCCCTATTGCGCAAGAAAGAAAAGCAACTTTACCGCAAAATTATTTCGATTTACCGCTAATGGACCGATTATATATCAATCGCTCTGATATTCCTGCTGCCACACATATTGATTTTTCAGCCAGAATACAAACAGTGCATACAGCTACCAATCCCCAATATTGGGAATTAATCCAACAATTTAAACAACTGACTGGTTATGGCGTAATCATTAATACCAGTTTTAATGTCAGAGGAGAACCCATCGTCTGTACACCAGAAGATGCTTATCGTTGTTTTATGCGGACCGAAATGGATTATTTAGTGATAAATGCTTATCTTTTCATAAAAACGGAACAACCCGAATGGACAAAGACAGATAATTGGCAAGAAGAATTTGTCTTAGATTGATAAAGAGGCTGTCTCATAAGTCCTTTTTTGAAAAATAACACCAAACAAAGTACTGATTTATTTTCTTGCACGATGCATTTCCCCCTTTGGAGGCAGGGCTGTTAAGTTCTGTTTCACAGGAGGTGAAATGCCTGCCTGTCCGGTAGGCAGGTTAAAGTTTTTTCCTGAGATTTTGATTTGCAAGGTGCAATTTCCCCCGCTGGCGGGGGTTAGGGGGTGGAAATCCACATTTTATTCGGTTTTCAAATTTAAGATTTTACTTATGAGACAGTCCCTTTAGATTAATAAATAGGCTTTGTTTTAAAAAGATATTTTAATTATATAGCGTTATGGAATTTTTAAAAGACTTAGGTCGCTTTTTAATGGAGCGTAAAAAATTTTGGTTAGCCCCAATTATTCTAGTGCTCATTCTATTGGGTGTATTAATCGTGATTGGAGGAGGAAGCGCCGCGGCCCCTTTTATTTATACCTTGTTTTAAATTGGTTGGTCGCAGCTATTTCAAAGTTTCCCCTAAATTAAATAGTGAACAAGTATAACATTAGCTAGAAAAGATTCTACTTTTAAAGCAGGGCTGCTAAGTGTTGTTTTGCATATTTCGCAAAAGTTAAAGTTTTGGTAGGATGTTTTAAATGTGCACGATGTTTTCCCCCTTTGAAGGGGGACAGGGGGATGTTTTTCGATAAATCCGAGAGTAACATCCCCCTAACCCCCTTCAAAAGGGGGAATTGCATCGTGCTAATCTAAATCTTAGGAAAAAATTTTAACCTGCCTACCGGACAGGCAGGCACTTTACCTCTTGTGAAACAGAACTTAACAGCCCTGCGCCAGCGGGGGAAAGCATCGTGCTTTAATAAGACTGTTGAGTTTAATTAAAGCCTTTTCGCTATCAAAAAATTATGGGTAATCAATATCTACTAAACAAGAAGGATTACCACCTAGCACCTAATAAATGATAAATAGAGAAAAAAATCTAGAAACTTGCCTAGTCATTATGACAGGACTAGTCGCACTTTGGTTTGTTTATAACATCCAAGGCTTTCTAATAGCAGCCATTGTCATCGGCATCATTGGTGCTTTTTTTAATTCAATCGCCCATTGGATTAACTGGCTTTGGTATAAATTAGCGGAGTTGTTAGGTGCCGTGTCTTCTAGAGTATTACTCTCTATTGTCTTCTTTTTATTTTTATTTCCAATTGCCTTAATTTATCGACTGTTTAATAAAGATACATTGCAATTAAAGAAAAAAGAAAATGGGAGTTATTGGACAAGTCGCTCGAAGGTGTATGAAAAAAAGGATTTAGCGGATATGTGGTAAGGAAGTAGCAGTTTGCAGTGTCGCAGTATGCAATTTTAGGATATTGTAAATTGAAGGTGATATTAAAGTTTTCAAGTATTTAGGTATTCCATCA
>CALLVC010000445.1 GCA_938010785.1 uncultured Saprospiraceae bacterium | reverse complement strand
GGAATAACATCCATGAACTAATGCCCTCCGCTGTTTATGTTTATGTAATCCAGTATCAGGTTGACGAACAAATAGAAGTAGTTAAAGGGAATGTTACGTTGATTCGGTAAGTTTAAAGAATAGAATTTCTTCCAAAACAGGAGAACCAAAATGGGATGGTAAAATTCAAGGGGAAGATTGTATGGAGGGAGTTTATGTGTATGTCCTTAATTATTCCAATGATAACGAGGTTATTAAAATAAGACCAACCAATTTGGGATGGAAAATTTAAAGGAGAAGCTTGTATGCAAGGCGTTTATTTTTATGTTATTAATTATTCCAATTCCAGAAACGAATCTAAAATAAAAATTGGGGACTTGACGTTGGTAAGATAAATCTGTGCCTCGGTGATTGATTTTTTGTTATATTTAATTCTTTTAAATCGGATAAAAATTAACTTTGCTAAATCAAAACAACATTTAAAATCATACAAAAAATAGAAAAGAGAGTAGAGATAATTAATCGGGTAAAAAGTTAAATATGATAGTTTTTAAAGCCTAAAATATTCCAGTATACTTATAGTCAAGTCTCTTTTCTCTGCTCTCTACTCTCTATTCTCGTTTTAATCAAAACAGCATTTAAAATCAAACTACAAGATGAAAAACCTATTATTTCTTTCATTCATTCTGCTTACAGTCAATTATTTGCCCGCTCAAAATCAAGTTGTGTTAAATGTTGATTTAGCAGAGCATCAAATTAGCCGCCATATCTACGGTCATTTTTCCGAACATTTAGGCCGTTGTATCTACGATGGGTTTTACGTTGGTGATAATAATGAACTCATTCCCAATAACAAAGGGGTGCGAACAGATGTAGTAAAGGCTTTAAAAAAACTACAAATTCCTAATCTGCGCTGGCCAGGCGGTTGTTTTGCAGATACTTATCATTGGAAAGATGGAATTGGCCCTAAGGCAAAGCGCCCTACGATTGTCAATGCTTGGTGGGGTGGAATCACAGAAGATAATAGTTTTGGCACCCATGAATTCTTGGAATTATGTGAGCAATTAGATACTGAACCTTTTATTTCAGGGAATGTAGGAAGTGGAACAGTGCAGGAACTTGCAGATTGGATTCAATATACCAATGCAGGTTACGAAAGTCCTATGTCTAAATTAAGGACTGAAAATGGGCACGCCGAACCTTGGACGGTAAAATATTGGGGCGCAGGCAATGAGGCTTGGGGCTGTGGTGGCAATATGCGACCTGAATATTATGCAGACTTATATCGCCAATATGCGACCTATATGCAGACAGCAGGAAAAGGTAGCGACCTTTATCGAATTGCCGCAGGTGGTTATTCCGACCATTATACTTGGACGGAAGTATTGATGAAAAACATTCCACTTAAACTAATGGAAGGCATTTCGCTGCATCATTATTCCGTTTTGAGTTGGACCGATAAAGGACCTTCTACAGAATTTACGGAAGACCATTATTTTGCAACTATGCAAAAAGCATTAGCGATGGAAACGCATATTCAAAAGCATAGTAATATCATGAACAAATACGACCCAGAAAAGACCGTTGGTTTAATTGTGGATGAGTGGGGCGGTTGGTATGAAGTAGAACCCGGTACTAATCCAGGGTTCTTATACCAGCAAAATACTATGCGAGATGCAATGATTGCAGGGACAACGCTAAACATATTTAACAATCATTGTGAAAGAGTCAAAATGGCGAATTTAGCACAAACTATAAATGTGCTACAAGCAGTCATTTTAACCCAAGAAGAAAAAATGTTATTGACGCCCACTTACCACGTCATGGAAATGTACAAAGTACACCAAGGTGCCATGATGATTCCCATTCATATCAAAAGCGAAGTTTATCAGGTAGGTAAAGATTCTTTGGAAGCTATCTCTGTTTCTGCTTCTATTAATAAGGAAGGAAAAGTCCATATCTCTTTGGTAAATATTCATGCAAATCAGACCGAGAAAGTAGCGATTTCTATTCGAGGAATGACGGCTAAAAATATTACTGGACGAATTTTAAATGCTAATAAATTACAAGCTTATAATACCTTTGATGCACCCAACAAGATTCAAGTAAGCAATTTTCAAGGAGCTAGTTTGGATGGAGATAAAGTCTCTGTTGACCTTCCTCCTTTTAGTGTTGTAGTATTGGAAGTAGAATAAAAATAGAGGTCGTTAAAAATATTATATTTTGTAATTTTAAAGGAACTAATAAAATCATATGTCACTTCTAAAAACTTCCCACAACCGTCGGTCCTTTTTAAAAACCTCTGCTTTGGCAGGTGGTGGTTTAATGCTTAATTTTTGTTGGTTAACGGCCTGTCAATCCGCTACAGATAATGCACCAACCAATCAGCCAAAAGAATGGTTTGACTTCAATGGATATCTAAAAATTGCGGATAATGGGCAAGTAACGATTTTATCTCCTAATCCAGAAGGTGGGCAAAATGTCAAGACATCAATGCCGATGATAATCGCAGAAGAATTGGATATTGATTGGAAAGATGTAATCGTAGAACAAGCG
>CALLVC010000444.1 GCA_938010785.1 uncultured Saprospiraceae bacterium | reverse complement strand
TGTAGCCTTAGGTTCTATCGGAGGAATTGCTACCGCTTCTTCCATTGATACTTGGTATGCGAACGTCAATAAACCTTCTTTTAATCCTCCCAATTGGCTTTTTGCCCCTGTATGGACCACCCTTTTTACCTTAATGGGCATAGCCGCCGCTTTAGTCTGGCACGAAGGTATCCAAAACAAAGTCGTCAAAAACGCTCTGCTTCTTTTTGGGGTTCAATTTGTCCTAAATATGATATGGTCTTGGTTATTTTTTGGGATGCAAAACCCTCAGTTGGCCTTCTTTGAATTGATTCTTTTGTGGGTATTTATCTTTTTGACGATTCGGGCATTTTTTGCTATAAAAAATATAAGTGGTTGGCTGTTAGTTCCTTACATTTTATGGGTAAGTTTTGCAGGGGTTTTGAATTTTTGTATTTGGCAATTGAATTAAGATTTTAGCAAGCAGATAAGCTAAAGACATTGTGATACGAATGATAGTAAAAGGAATCCGATGTCTTAAGTTTGCAAAGAGTCGATGTTTGAAGTTTTGTGCGACACGAAGTCGCTTGACTTTTTTATTCATCCTGCTAAAGAAAATCACTACATCTTTTATTCTTTAGTACAACTCTTGCATACTCAAATGCCATGAAAAAATTGCTATACTTAATGTATTCAAAGCTCGGGTTTTCTAGCATTGGAGGTGCGTACAACCATTCATCTAAAGTATCTGCATTTGCGTCAGATATACTTTCTGACAGTTCCTTCAATTCAAATATTTTGGAATTTTCAACTAAAATATCTCTTTCTGAATCATCAGAAATCCCCCATTTATTTACAAGCGGAATTAAATGATGAAGACTTTTAGGTATGTTACTTTTATTCATAAAAATTATTTAGGAATTAAATTGCTTTTAAAAATATTCCACAATTTATAGTATTCATCTCGAATTATTGACCGAAAAGCAGGAGATACTTTGAAAGTATCTCCTGCTAGGGGAGCCTAGAAAGCGATACTTTCAGCGTATCTCTTTCTTTAGCCTGACGGCTATGGATGTAATCTTAAAATATCGCAGAAATAAAAATACATTTTTTAAAATGTGTTAGCAAGGCGTTTTACAAACTTATCATATAAGTAAATAATAAGCACTCACCGTTTATAAATCTATTAACAAGCTCCCATTTACTTGGCTATTGTGAAGATTAAAAAACATTCGAAAACAACCATAAAAATTTCCTTATCCCTAAAACCTATCAAAATTCTAATATTTTACTACCTTTATTTCTTGGAATTGATGTATTGAAATAGTTCAATAATTATCTAATACACCTAACCAACCATTTTATTAATTAAAATCAATCACTAGCTGATGAAAAAATTTCAACTTTTGCTCTTGTGTTGTTGCATGACTGTTTGGTCGATAGCACAAGAGACCTTCCCACGAAATGATGTACAAGACACTCGAACGGGTGCATACGCATTTACCAATGCGACCATTGTCGTTGATGAAAATAAGACCATTGAAAAAGGAACATTATTAATCAAAGACGGAAAAATACAGTCCGTTGGTGCTGGTGTCAATGTACCTAAAGGGTATACTTCGATTGACTTAACAGGTAAGCACATCTATCCATCTTTAATAGATTTGCAAACCCATTATGGTATGCCAGAAGTAAAAAGAAGCACTAATTCTTGGAGAGGCCCAGAGCAAATCCAATCTAAAACAGACGGAGCTTATAATGCCAATGAAGCCATCAAATCGCATTTTAACAGTAGCGAAGCTTTTACAATTGATAAAAAAGCAGCTGGTGAAATGAGAAAATTGGGCTTTGGTACAGTACTCACTTACCGACCAGATGGATTTTCTAGAGGAACAGGGGCCGTCGTTAGTTTAGCGGAAAGCAATGAGAATAAAGTCTTGTTAAAAAATGCTGCTTCGGCACATTATTCTTTTAATAAAGGTAGCTCAGGGCAATCTTTTCCATCTTCTAGGATGGGACAAATCGCCTTATTGAAACAAACCTATTTAGATGCTAAGTGGTTTGGCAGTCAACCTATTCGACCTTTCGCAGACCAAACGTTAGAGGCATTTATTAGCACGCAAAGTCTACCTCAGTTTTTTGAAGTAGGCAATTGGTTGGACTTATTACGAGCAGATAAATTAGGAGATGAATTTGGTGTTCAATACATCATTTCAGGAGACAATGATACGTATCAGCGAATTGATGCAATCAAAGCAAGTCAAGCAAAGCTGATTATTCCAGTTAATTTCCCGGCCGCCAATGATGTAGAAGACCCTTTTGATGCGGAACGAGTATCTTATCAAGATATGCTGCACTGGGAATTGGCTCCTACCAATGCTAGTGTTTTGGCTAAAAACGGCGTTACTTTCGCTTTAACCACTGATGGTTTAAAGAAGAAAAGCAGTTTTATGGCAAATGTTCGAAAAGCGATTGAGCATGGTCTAGATGAATCAGCCGCATTAAAAGCTTTGACCTCTACCCCAGCCCAAATATTAGGTATGAGTAATCAAATTGGTAGTTTGAAAAAAGGTAATCTAGCCAACTTTTTAATTACCAATGGCAATATATTTAAGGCAAAAACTGTCATTCACGAAAACTGGATACAAGGTCATCCATACCGTCTAAGTCCTTTATCAACTAAAGACTTTACAGGTAATTATACCGTAAAAATTAATGGCGAAAGCTATAATATGCAGGTTACGGGGGATGCTAAAAGCCCAAAAGCTAAAATAGTAGTGAATGACTCTACTGACTTAAAAGTGAAGGCTAAATTTTCAGAGGATTTGATTAGTTTAAGTTTCCCTCCTTCAAAAGATGCAACTGGTAAAATTAGATTATCTGGTTGGACCGATGGAGCCGGATGGGCTGGACAAGGGCAGTTGGTAGATGGAAGTTGGGTAAAATGGACCGCCACGGAAACAAAAGCAGCAGAAAAATCAACAGACAAAAAAGACGGAAAAAAAGGTGGTAAAAAGAAAGATAAAGACATATCCGAAATGGGTAAAGTCATTTATCCGTTTATCGCTTTTGGTACAGATAAAATGCCAGAGGCGAAAACCTACCTTATTAAAAATGCGACGGTTTGGACGAATGAGGCAGATGGTATTTTAGAAAATGCGGATGTCTTATTAAAAGACGGAAAAATTTCCAAAGTAGGTAAAGATTTAAGTGCAGCAGGAGCCGTCGAAATTGATGGAACAGGAAAGCATGTAACTGCTGGGATTATAGATGAACATACCCACATTGGCGCAAGTGCCATAAACGATGTAGCTACCAACTCTTCTATGGTTCGTATTGGAGATGTAGTCGATTCAGAAGATGCTGATTTGTACCGAGCCTTGGCAGGTGGAGTGACGGCAGCTCAAATTTTACACGGTTCTGCTAATCCAATTGGCGGACAGTCTGCCCTAATAAAAATGCGTTGGGGAGCTAGTCCAGAAGAAATGAAAATCAAAGGCGCTGATGGATTCATCAAATTTGCCTTGGGTGAAAATGTAAAACGTTCTCGAAGTACAAGTTCTATCCGTTTTCCACAAACGAGAATGGGGGTTGAGCAAGTGTTTGTCGATGCTTTTACAAATGCATTGGAGTATGATAAAAAAATGAAGGCTTTCGCCAAATTATCAAGTAGTGAAAAAGCAAAAACAACTGCCCCAAGAAGAGATTTGGTACACGAGACAATGTTAGAAATCATTAACAAAGAACGATTTGTAAGTTGTCACTCTTATGTACAATCGGAAATCAATATGTTGATGCACGTTGCAGAACAATTTAATTTCAACATTAATACGTTCACGCACATTTTAGAGGGTTATAAAGTAGCCGATAAAATGAAAGCGCACGGTGCAGGAGGTTCGACTTTCTCTGATTGGTGGAATTATAAGTGGGAGGTTCGATATGCAATTCCTTATAACGCCACGATTATGCACAACGAAGGAGTTGTCACAGCGATTAATTCTGATGATAGAAATATTGGTCGTCGTTTAAATCAAGAAGCAGCGAAGTCTATAAAATATGGCGGCATGAGTGAAGAAGATGCCTTAAAAATGGTGACCTTGAATCCAGCAAAATTATTACACTTGGACGATAGAATGGGCAGTATCAAAGCAGGAAAAGATGGTGACATTGTACTTTGGACCGCAAATCCATTGTCTGTTTATGCACGAGCTGAAAAGACCTTTATTGATGGTAAAGTTTATTTTGATATAGCAGAAGATAAAACTAGGCGAGCTACTTTACAAAAGGAACGAGCAAGATTAATTCTAAAAATGAATGCGGCTAAAAAAGGAGGCGCTCCAATGAAAAAAGGTGGGTCTAAGATGAAAATGGAATTCCATTGTAACAGTGTCCTAGGGGAAGAAACGGAGCATGAGCATTAAATTTTGGTCATTGGTCTTAGTTGCAAAAAATCATTAACCATGTGCTGTATATCTTGCAGTACATCGAAATTAAAATTATGAAAAAATCAATATATATTCTTTTTACTCTTTGCCTTTGTGTGGTCTATCATGGCTTTTCGCAAGTACCCATTCCTGTCAAAGCACAGTCTAGTCCTATTTTATTAAAAGGAGGAACGGCCCACATCGGAAATGGGGAAGTTATCCAAAACAGTTTAATTGCCTTCGATAAGGGTAAATTGACTGCAGTGCAAGCGGCAGGCGATATGGATGAATCTACTTATCAAGTGATTGACATAAGTGGAAAACATGTCTATCCT
>CALLVC010000443.1 GCA_938010785.1 uncultured Saprospiraceae bacterium | reverse complement strand
TAGATTTATGCTCAAAGTTAAGGACAAAGCAGTTACCGTAAAATAAAAACCTCTTTTATTTTTGTCAACTATCGTTTGGATTAGGCTTTTAGAAATTATAATGCGACTTTCTGAATCAAATGAATCCAAAAAATCGCATTAGTAGTGGGGCTAAATAAATTTAATACTATTTAGCTTTAAGTATTTTGGCTAAAAATTAGCTCATAGATATGATTCTTATGCCAGAGGACGTACCAATTCTGTCAGCACCTGCTTGAAGCATCGCTAAAGCATCTGCTTTTGTGCGAATACCTCCTGAAGCTTTCACTTTGACAGAAGGGGGTAATATTGATTTTAGAAAACTAATATCTTCTGGTGTAGTAATGGTATTATTAAACCCTGTAGATGTTTTAATAAAATCTACTCCCGATTTAGTTGCAATTTCACAAACCTTTATTATTTCCTCTTCCTCCAATAAGCCCATTTCTATAATCAACTTCATCTTTTTGCCTTTTAAATGGCTTATCATTGTAGTGCTTTCAATATCATTACGTACCATATTCCAATCATTATTTTTGATGGCGGCAATATTAATCACTACATCTAATTCATCTACTCCATCATTACTCGCACGCTTTATCTCTTCTACTTTCGCCCCTGTTGTGCTATAGCCCATTGGAAAACCAATAACCGAGCATATCTTTACACGTGAATCTCCTAAAATTTTCTTCGCTTGGAAAATATAATAAGGTGGTATACAAACTGTCTTAAATCCATATTGTAAAGCTTCCTTGCATAATACCTTTATATCTGCTGTCGAACAATCCGCACGTAAATAAGTGTGATCAATCATTGTTGCTATATCCACCTTCGTTGTTGTTAGTGACATTCTTTATGGTTCTTTTTTTGTGTAAGATAGTTTCTTGAACCCCTAAGTTATTAAAGATTTTTTGCATTAAAAAATTAAAAGATATTATTTTTTTCATTATAATAAAATCTGTGTACTCTCTCCTTCATCGTTTTAAAGTTTTTCCCCTTCAAATGAAGTTTCTGCAGCTTGTGCATCTAAACCTTGCGCGCACAACCATTTTGCAAAACTATCCGCATATCCATGAGTTGTCACCACTTTTTCTGCCTCCGTAGCTTTAATTACTCGATTAAGTTCATCCCAATCTGCGTGGTCAGATAGTATAAAACCTTTATCAAACGTAATCTTTCGCTTTGTTCCATCTTGCATCATCCATCCTGATGCTACTCCTTTTTCAATAGCTCTGAATTTTTTTGTCCAACTTGTTTCTAAGGAACCAGGGGGGCAAATGACCATTCCACCAATTGTCTCCTTTCTTTTTAGCTTTTGGGTCACTCGGATAGTTTCTTGTAATGGAATCCCTTGCCCTCTTATGACTTTATTAATATTTTCTACCGCTCCATGTGTGAATATTTTCCCAATGCTTGGGTCCAACATTTGAAGTAATCGCTGCGCTTTTCCTAAGGCATAACCTCCTAAAATACTTGTTTTCCCCAATGCGTTATTCTCTCTCCACCAATCATTGATTGCTCCCGCAATTACCGCTTGAGGTTCCCATTTGAAGATAGGTAAACCGAATGTTGATTCAGTAATAAAGGCATTACATTTTACAAGCTCAAAAGCTTCACTAAGCCCATCGGCTTCCGTTTTATAATCTCCTGATGCTGCCCATACTTCGCCTTTATGCTCCACTCTAATTTGAGCGGAACCAATTATATGGCCTGCTGGATGAAAAGAAAATTTCACCCCATTGATATAAATAGATTCACCATATGGAATTGAATGTAAATTAACGGAACTTCCTAAACGATGTCGAATAACGGGCTGAGCACTACTCGTGCAGAGATAATACTTATGCCCAAATCTAGAATGGTCTGCATGTCCATGTGTAATTAAAGCTTTTTCGACGGGTAGCCAAGGGTCAATATAGACCTTCGCTATTGGGCAATAGATGCCTTTAGGTGTGAATGTTAAAAGGTCCAGATATGTGGTTTGAAATGAAAAAGATGACTTAGTCTAATTGAACTACTAAACCTTCGTTCCTACATACTCCTCTACGTGCTGTCGGAATAGTTCCATTAATTGTTTGGTTGTATCTCCTATTATGCCCTTATTAATTCTCCAAAAATCTACTTGCCTTACAGGCATAATTCCTTTAGTAGAACTTGTCATAAAAGCCTCACGGGCTGCCATTGTTTCTTTGATACTCAATGGTCGAATTTCTACTTTAAAATGTTTTTTTGCCACTTCTAAAACATGCTTCCTCGTAATGCCTTCTAAAGCATCTTTATCTGGTGTAATGATTGTTCCTTCATGATTGACAATAAAAAAATTAGAACGAGCCGATTCCGATATATACACCCCATCGTGATATAATACATCAAATGCTTCTGCTTCTTTTATTTCTTGTTGAAGGCTTATTGGTTTTAGGTAATTGGTTGTTTTGGTATACGGAGTCTCTCTGGTATATTCATAAGCCATTAATTTTATCCCTTTTGTGTAAACAGACTCATCATAAGTCGTCAATTTACTCGCTAACATGACAAAATTTGGTTTCGTAGGTAAGAATCCATCCAACGAATACCCTCCCGTTATGACAATTTTAATGCCTCCTTCCTCCATCTGATTCGCTTTAGCCAAAGCAATTATTTTCTCCACTAACTCCGCTTTTGAGTAAGGCAACTCCAAACCTAATTCATTGGTAGACCTTTCTAACCTTGCTAAATGGTCTTCTATAAAAACGGGCTGTCCTTTATAAATTCTAAAAAAATCAAAAACACTATACCCTCTCAAAAAGCCTAAATCTTTGACATTAATAACCGCTTTTTCTATCGGCACTATTTCTCCGTTAACGTTGTAATACTTTATCATGATAGTGATGAGTTATGAATTATAAATTATGAGTTGTAAGTCTTTTACCTTTTT
The DNA here is from genome assembly GCA_938010785.1 of uncultured Saprospiraceae bacterium. Lineage (GTDB taxonomy): Bacteria > Bacteroidota > Bacteroidia > Chitinophagales > Saprospiraceae > JAFMDF01. Next base: position 1,502 of record CALLVC010000443.1, on the reverse strand, counting down.
TAGCTCAATTCTGCAAGCAAAATGGTCGCTACCCGCTATTCTAATTTAGAATAGCAAAGGTAAGGAAATTCAAATTTAATAATTGTTTCTAGATACCTGAATTGCTCTTCTTATCAAGTCCATAATACTAACTAAAAAATATATTAGCCATCTTGTTTTTTCATGGTTGTTTAATATCGTAACTTTGCGCCCTCTTTAAAAAGTTGCTCGTCAGCTTAATAGTAAGATAAAAATAACTTTAGATTCTTCGACAGCGTCTAAACTCATTTTTATCGAGCTTCTTACAATAAATAAAACATGGGCTTTTCAGAAGAAATAGGACGTAGAAAGACTTTTGGTATCATCTCTCACCCAGATGCAGGTAAAACCACCTTAACGGAGAAACTTCTCTTATTTGGTGGGGCTATCCAGACTGCGGGTGCAGTCAAGTCTAATAAAATTAAAAAAAGTGCCACTTCCGATTTTATGGATATTGAACGCCAAAGAGGTATCTCGGTTGCGACTTCCGTGATGGCCTTTGATTATCGTGGTAAAAAAATTAATATTCTTGATACGCCCGGTCACCAAGATTTCCAAGAAGATACTTTTCGGACTTTAACGGCAGTTGATAGTGTAATTGTAGTTATTGATGTCGCTAAAGGTGTGGAAACACAGACGGAAAAACTAGTCAAAGTTTGCCGAATGAGAGATACGCCTATCATCGTTTTTATCAATAAGATGGACCGAGAGGGAAAAGATGGTTTTGATTTATTAGATGAATTAGAGACAAAACTAGGCTTGTTGGTGCGTCCTTTAAGCTGGCCTGTCGGAATGGGCAGAGACTTCCAAGGAGTCTATAATATTTATGAAGAAAAATTAGTCCTCTTTAATCCGCATGGAAAACAAACGGGAGATGTATTTGAAATTAATGATTTGGCAAGTAAAGAATTAGAGGAACGCGTTGGTGAAAGAGCTGCTAACACCTTACGCGAAGAAATTAATATGATTAATGAGGTCTATCCAAATTTTGAAAAAGAAGATTACCTCGAAGGTATCTTATCTCCTGTCTTTTTTGGTAGTGCCATTAATAATTTTGGGGTCAAAGAATTGCTCGATTGTTTCGTAGATATTGCTCCTAACCCATTGCCGCGTATTACAGAAGAAAGAAAAGTAGACCCAAATGAAGATAAGTTCTCAGGGTTTGTCTTTAAGATTCATGCTAATATGGACCCCAAACACCGTGACAGAATTGCTTTCCTAAGGGTCTGCTCTGGAACATTTCAAAGAAATACTAATTACCTGCATGTTCGCCAAGAACGGAAAATGAAATTTTCCAATCCTACCAGTTTTATGGCTGCTAAAAAGTCGATTGTCGATGAAGCTTTCCCCGGAGATGTGATTGGATTATATGATTCCGGTAACTTTAAAATTGGAGATGCATTGACCGAAGGAGAAAAATTAAATTTTAAAGGAATTCCAAGCTTCTCTCCTGAACAGTTTCGATATGTTGTTAATAAAGACCC
>CALLVC010000442.1 GCA_938010785.1 uncultured Saprospiraceae bacterium | reverse complement strand
TCCTTGTGCGCCCGTTGCTCCTGCTGGTCCCGCTGGACCTTGTGCGCCATTTGCTCCTGCATCTCCTTGTGCTCCTGTTGCACCAGTTGCGCCTGTAGCACCCGCTGGACCGGCTGGTCCTTGTGCGCCCGTTGCTCCTGCTGGTCCCGCTGGACCTTGTGCGCCATTTGCTCCTGCATCTCCTTGTGCTCCTGTTGCACCAGTTGCGCCTGTAGCACCTGCTGGACCGGCTGGTCCTTGTGCGCCCGTTGCTCCTGCTGGTCCCGCTGGACCTTGTGCACCATCAGCTCCTGCTGCTCCTGTATCTCCTTTTGCACCAGTTGCGCCTGTAGCACCCGCTGGACCGGCTGGTCCTTGTGCGCCTGTCGCTCCTGCTGGTCCTGCTGGACCTTGTGCACCATCAGCTCCTGTGTCTCCTTTTGCTCCAGTTGCTCCTGTAGCGCCCGCTGGACCTGCTGGTCCTTGTGCACCCGTCGCACCCGCTGGTCCCGCTGGACCTTGTGCTCCATCAGCTCCATTTGTACCTGGTGTGCCTGCTGCTCCAGTTGCACCCGCTGGTCCTGCTGGACCTTGTGCACCATCAGCTCCATTTGTACCTGGTGCGCCTGCTGCTCCAGTTGCGCCTGTAGCACCAACTGGACCTTGTGGTCCTTGCGCGCCTGTAGCTCCTGTATCTCCTTTTGCACCCGTCGCGCCTGTAGCACCCGCTGGACCGGCTGGTCCTGTAGCACCTGTTGCGCCTGTAGCACCAACTGGACCTTGTGGTCCTTGTGCACCAGTTGCGCCTGTAGCACCAGTTGCGCCTGTACAATCTAAACCATTTAAAAATCCATCTCCGTTTATATCTTCGTTAGCGTCAAACTGTCCGTTGGCATTTAAATCCCAACAGTTAGTTCCACTTGCTCCTGTTGCTCCTGTAGCGCCAGTTGCTCCCGTAGCGCCAACTGGACCTTGCGGTCCTTGTGCGCCAGTTGCTCCCGTAGCGCCAACTGGACCTTGTGGTCCTTGTGCGCCAGTTGCTCCTGTAGCACCTGTTGCTCCTGTAGCACCTGTTGCGCCAGTTGCGCCTGTAGCACCAGTTGCGCCTTGACAATCTAAACCATTTAAAAATCCATCTCCATTTATATCTTCATTAGCGTCAAACTGTCCATTGGCATTTAAATCCCAACAGTTAGTTCCACTTGCTCCTGTTGCTCCTGTAGCGCCAGTTGCGCCTTGAGGCCCCTGAGGACCTTGAGCACCTGTTGCTCCATCTGCTCCTTTTGCACCAGTTGCACCTGTTGCTCCTGCTGGACCGTGTGGTCCTTGTGCACCATTAGCACCATCAGCACCAGTTGCTCCTGTTGCTCCTGTTGCGCCAGTTGCTCCTGCTGGACCTTGTGGTCCTTGCTCACCTGCTGCTCCTGCTGCACCTGTAGCACCAGTTGCGCCTGTAGCACCAGTTGCGCCTTGAGGACCCTGAGGACCTTGAGGACCTGATGGACCTGATGGACCAGCTGAACCTTCAGCACCAGTTGCGCCTGTAGCACCCGCTGGACCTTGTGGTCCTTGTGCACCATTAGCACCATTAGCACCTGCTGGACCTGCTGGACCTGCTGGACCTTGTGGTCCTTGTGGTCCTTGTGATCCTGCTGCACCATCAGCACCTGCTGGTCCTGTAGCACCTGTAGCACCTGTAGCACCTGCTGGACCTTGTGGTCCTTGTGCGCCTGCAATACCTTCAGCACCTGTAGCACCAGTTGCACCTGTAGCACCAGTTTCACCCTGAGGGCCTTGAGGACCTTGAGGACCTGCTTGACCAGCTGGGCCTTCAGCACCTGTAGCACCTGTAGCACCTTGAGGACCTTGAGGACCTTGCACACCTGCTGGGCCGACTGGACCTTGTTTCCCTTCAGGACCTTGAATACCAGTTGCACCTTGAATTCCTTGTGGACCTTCTGGGCCTGCAACACCTTGTGGTCCCTGGGCTCCCATTGGACCAACAGGACCTACTTGCCCTTCAACACAAACCCAAACTGGGTTTATTGGCGTTCCCTTATTAACTTGAAGGCATTGTAACGTTATATTATATATAACAGCCCCTGTTAGAGGAGTAGGAATACCATCTCTTTGTACGGTAGTCATTCTAGGTGGAACGAAGGCCTGATTGGTAGACTCTAGTTCTAATATAGAACCATCGTCTATCGTCTCGGGATCCCCTCCTATCTTGACCTGAGCGCTCATGTCCGTAGACATAAAGCACATCAGTGCCGCAGTAAGTAACATGGATATCCCCAACTTCTTCCCAACGTCATGGACAAGAAGTAACCTGGCGATAACCAACGTTACAAAGAGTAAAAATCCATAAATCATTAGTGTTCGTTTTAAAAGTTAAAGAAAAAATTTAGCCTGTACTAAACAACTTCAATACTGGTTTAGCCAAACTTTAAAAAAGTTCTAATTCTAAGATTGTGAACAATCCATAAACAGAAAATTGGCTAGGGTACATCATCCTAGCTCAGTTCTTGTCAATTAAAAATAAAAAAAATGAAATGTGTGTGTGTGAATTAATTACTCAATTTGGAGGAGAATTTTCATAAGTGACTTTCGCCCGCGACCTAGAACAAACTTGCATAAGCAATAGGTTTTTGAATAGTAAGCTTAAAATTGAGATAAATTGAAATGTAAAAAACGATTAAATAAGCAAAAGAGAAATCTTACCACAATACTTACTTAAAAAATAAAGAACATAAATCTAATATACCAAAAAAATAAAGTTGGCCCGAGACTAGAGCAAGAATTAGATTTATTTAAATTTAAATAACATACATAATCGATTAATGGGAGGAACTTGGAAAGTAGGCAGTGCCTACTTTTAAGGAAAAATAGGGGTGTAGTATGGTTTCGAACTTAAACGTGGTTGATACAAAGTAATAAAAAAAAAATGAATAATGAAAGTTTCGTTATGACTTTCTAGTCACAATTCTTCTTAAATTTGAAATAAATTTTTTGTTCCATTCTCTACTTTCTATTTCCTTGCTTTATTTCAGACTTATTTTTTTAACAAAAAGACACTTTTTTTTAAAATAATTAAAAAAAAAAAATACTTCAATATATTTTCATCATTAATAATCAACGAATTACACATTATTAAAACACCCAACCTAAAATTTAAAACGAAAAAAGTGCTAAAACCCACTGTCACATTTTTTCTTAGAAAGAAAAAAAAATAAATTTTAAAAAAAAAATAAATTTCCAACAAAAAAATATCGAAAAATAAAAAAAAATAAATTTCTTTAATTAATAGTTTACATTTTCAGAAAAGAGTTCTATCTTTGCGCTCGCAAAAATAAAATCTAGTTTTGATTTTGCTGGAGGAGTGGCAGAGCGGTTGAATGCACTGGTCTTGAAAACCAGCATAGGCGAGAGTCTATCGGGGGTTCGAATCCCTCCTCCTCCGCTAAGGTTCAATGAATTCTCATTGGACCTTTTTTTATTGATTTTATACTGGTAAACAACTTTAAGCCTTACTACTTATGTAACAAAAAAATCTTATAATACGCCTCGTAGCCTTCGGCTGCGAGGCGGAAGGATTTTTAAGGGTGGGAATTTTTGAATTTTCTCGTGGGAAAATTCAAAAATTCCCACCCTTAATATCCCCTAGTTGAGCTCGCTAAGCGAGCGAGACAAAATTTAAAACAACTTTTGTTACACGGTACTTACTACCACTTTTATAATGAAATCAGTAAAAAACTATTATCTTTTTATTTAAATTTTGTGAATGTCATAACATAAATCAGCACAAATAACAAATAAAAACTTATATATTTATACGAAATATTGTCACAACCGGAACACTTAAATTTATTACCTAACCTTTTATTTAAAAATGATTTGGGGAAGCGAATGCCCCTTTTTTGAGTCATTTTTATAGAATCTGCTTTAACTTAAATGAGTCCCAAACACTTTCAGATACCTTTTTTAAACTTTGGAGGCGAAGGCAATTATATTCATTTTGCCCACGCAAATGCTTATCCTCCCGGTTGTTATCAACAATTAATTAGTCCATTTTTAGAAAAATATCGTGTTGTCGGTATGTATCAGCGTCCTATGTGGCCCGATAGCAATCCTGCTACATTTAGATACTGGCATCAATTAGCGGATGATTTAATTGCATTTCTTGAGCAACAGCGTATTAAACAAGTCATTGGTGCTGGTCATTCTATGGGTGGAGTAGTTTCTATCATTGCTGCAATCAAAAGACCTGATTTGTTTTCTAAGCTCATTTTAATTGACCCAGTTATTTTTGATAGAAAATATGCTATTGCAACGACTATGCTTCCTTTCTTTTTAAGAAAAAAGCTTGTTCCAATTGCTAAAATTTCCGCTAAACGGAGAGATTTATGGGATAATCAACAAACGGTCTTTGAATCTTTTAGAAAAAAAAGCGTGTTTAAACAGTTTTCAGATTCTTCCCTATGGGATTTTGTAAAGGCTAGTACAAAACCAAACGGAAAGGGTCAAGTCACTCTTTCTTACCCAAAAGCATGGGAAACGCAGATATATCTAACGGCTCCTTATATTTTGAATAAGCTACTGAAGCTTAAGATTCCAATCATTGCTATTAAAGGCGAACATTCTAACGTCATTACCCCAAGCTTATGGGCTTCTTGGCAGCATGCTCAACCCACTAATCATTTTTTAGAATTACCTAATTCGGGGCATTTGGTTCCTATGGAGTATCCTCGAGAGGTGGCGGATTTTATATTGAAGCATTTGTGAGGATTATGAGGTTTATGAGGTTTCTGAGGATTATAAGGGAATGAAAAAGCCCATTTGACATGGTATCAAATGGGCTTTTTTATGTAATCTAGGGCGAACGAAAAGTCGTTTTTATAATATGTAATTGACTGATAAAAGTTAAAAACTGCTGAAATATTGGTTTGAAGATGTAATCTATAGCCGTCAGGCTAAGGGATTATTGACCGAAAAGCAGGAGATACTTTGAAAGTATCTCCTGCTAGGGAAGCCTAGAAAGCGATACTTTCAGCGTATCTCTTTCTTTAGCCTAACGGCTATGGATGCAATCTTCAAACATCGGCTATCAATTTTTAAAGGTTTATATATTACAATTTTGATTTTTCGTTCGCCCTATGTAATCAGACTTGCTGCTCTGATTTTTAGAAATTATAGGTAAAGGCTATTCTATAATCTATGGGTATATTTATTGTGTCGTCGTCTAAGAAATTCCAGAGAATTGAAATTTCATATCCAATTTGGCCTCCACTTGAATATCCACCACCGAAGAAGAAATTATTTTGACTTATTCTATCATTTACTCCGATTCTTCTATCCCTTGCACTTTCTATTTGGTATTCTGCATGTGCAAAAAATTGTCTAAATAATTTATACCGAGCAAATGCTCCTATACCATAGTCGAAGTAATTTTCTTTTGTAACTCCTACCCCATTATTGAATCTTGCATGAATATAACTCAATTCAGCTCTTGGCCCAATAGAAAATTCTGGTGTTAATTTGTAGCCAACCATAGGAGATAGGGACACAATAAATAGATTTGAGCCATTCACTCCACCAAAATTTAAGCCTCCGCCAGCTCCATACCAAAGTCGGAAACTTCCTCCTCCACTTTCATCAAAATAATCCTCTGTTTTATTATCCTTTTTTCGGTCATTATCTCTTCTTTGTCCTTCTGCATCTAACGTAAAACTTAATAATAAAATAAAAATCATGGTAGAAAGCTGCAAAAACTTATGTAGCTTTTCTATTTTAATTGTTTGTATTTGCATAATAAAACTACTAGCTGAAATCTAAAATCTAAAATTCAAAATCTAAAAATATAAGCATACCTTCTATTTATGATTTTTGAATTGGTTCCTATTATTTTAGTTTCAATTAAAAAATATTTGATTTATAAAAACTTGTTCTATTTGATAACAACCTTTCATCTCTGAAAGATTTCAATTTGTGGATAAAATGTCGCCCACGAAAACCAATACGCTATATTAGACTCTAATTTTCCTAATGGTAACTGATTATTTTCAATATTTATTCCAAAAATAGACCATTTATTTCCATTTTCGTCTACGATAAATATATTTTCGTTCTGTTCTATTACTTCTAATTTGCGTCTTTGTCCTTCTTCGTTTTTGGCATTATAAGCTACCATAAACTCCGCCGAAGGGCTTCCCAAAATCATTATTGGTTCTCCATTAACTTCATCTTCTATTATTGAAAATCCTTCTTCTTGAAAATTTTCCAATCTGTATCCCTTGACAACGTCGGCTACTTTGACCCCTAATATTTTTTCCTTTAAAAAAAGTATCTTGTTTAAAGAATCCAAATCGTGTGGTAGATTAAAGAATATTTTAGTCGAATCTATTCGATAATCTCCATAAGGATAGGTGCCATAAGGCCGATTATAACTTGTATTTTGATTTAAAACGTCTGAATTAGGAAATAACTGTTTCCATTTTGCCCAATTCATTTCCACTACTTGAAAATCGTTAAGTGGCGTTTCTGACAAATCACCTCTAATCCCTTTCCTTAACATCTGTGACCAATCTGTAAATGTTTCCAACTCACTTAAAATCGTATTGGAATTGTGCAAAAGTCCTGTGATTCTAAAGTCTATGGCCGTTCCATTTATATTTCTATCAAAAGCGATGCTACTACCAGACAAAGCAGAATAAGTTATGGCTATTGGTAAACTATCCACCTCATCATTCACCACTTCATGCCAATCCATTATTTCAAGAGGGTACGCCTTTATATCTCCTGCTATATCTATTCCGATGACGGTACTTTGGTCAGTTAGGTAGGTTGTCTGGTTTGCCTTAGTAAAATTAGGGCTATTTATTGCAGGTATATCTCCGTTGCCTTCTCCTTCCGCTATTTCGGAATTCGGAACTGCCCATTCTCCATTTATTCGACCATTGGCACAAGCTAAGGTCAATAAGATAAGTGCGCCAGTTATATACCTGAGGTAACTTTTCATATAAAGTACGAATGATTTCAAATAATCAGTTTTTTGTAGCAAAATATAGTGATTTATTTAACTTTACAAGGTTTGAAATGGTTATTAGTAAAACGAAATGAATAACTAAGAAAAATAGCCATTTAAATTTTATAAAAGTTATCCTCCTATTGGCGGACAGGTTATCATATTTCACCAATCAATTATTTTATCATGTCTACTAAATATCAACCAATCAATTGCCATTTTTATGACGAATTAGAACTTCTAGCCGTTCGTCAACAAAGCTGTCTGATTCAATATCATAACGACGCGGAAAAAGTGGTCGAAAAGACGGATATCATTATGGATTTTAAAATCATCGAACAAGCAGAATTTATGATTTTAAAAAGTGGTCAAAAGATTCGTTTGGATAAGATAATAAGTGTAGATGGTAAGGTTTTAAAGGGCTTTTGTTAATCACTTATTTTTCTTTTTTTTTGCCCTTGTTATTTTGTGGGATTATTATAGTTTTGTGGTGCATTTTTTCAAGTCAACCATTAAATGATTATTAGACTTAGTATTCGATAAAAAGTTATTTAATACTATAGAATAACTATAATATAAAAGTAGGGTTTTCTTATAAAAATGAAAACACCTGCTTTAGTATTGATTTGATTGGACATCGAGTCCAATCAAATCAAAAAAGGTTTTTAAAGGGTGAGCTAAAATAGATTTTCTCCGAAAATCTATTTTAGCTCACCCTTTAAA
>CALLVC010000441.1 GCA_938010785.1 uncultured Saprospiraceae bacterium | reverse complement strand
AACAAATAAATAACGCAGTATAACATGAAGAAGTGTAAACTTCTGAACCGCAAAGCGGACGGGCTGCCTAAGACGCCGATTTAAGTGTCAAAGATTTATGAATGATAGCACTAGGCACTTACCTTCAAGTTCCAAAATCTTGATAATAAAATTTGGATAAGGCGTTAGGCCATTCTAAAAACCGATATTTTAAAACCCACACCCGACTAAAGTTAATGTTTGTGTTAAACTTAAATGTACATCGTTCCCCATTTCGGATTGGGGAACGATTCATTTTTTGACTCCAACTAAGAACATGAGTTTTATTAAGAGGAATTGCCATGTGAAGGTGCCTTAAGAGATGAAAGTATAAACTATGAAACCCTTAACAGACGACGGCATTTTTCAAAAATTACAATGGCTTTTTCCATGAACGGGAGGTGAGAAAGTGGGACTTTTAAAGTTACTATTTTCTTTTATCCTGTGCGGAAGCCCCTCTACTTTGAGACTCGAAAGGATGATTTATCTACGATAAGTAGGTAGTCATCCTCATTTTTTTTGTAGTAGTTTGCTTTGTTTAAAGCCTTGCCCATTTTTTGTAATTCCACTAATTTGATAGACATAATTTCCACTCGGAAAATGCTTTAAATTTACAGGTACTTGATGGGCTCCTTGTATTGTTTGTTTCTTTATTACCTCTTGTACTAATCTGCCTTTTATATCATAAATATTTAAGGACACGGTGCTCTGAATCTCTATTTCAAAAGGAATAGTAGTTTGTCCTATTACTGGATTTGGAAAATTTTGTGCTAGATTTATTTGAGGCTGAATGTTTTTTTCTGCAACACTACTGACGATTTTTCCAATTAAATCTGTTTGGAAAACACCATTGCCATGTGTAGCGACCCTTAATTTTTGATTGGCAGGCGAAATACTTAGGTGCATCGCTAAAACTGCTTCGGGTAATTCTTCCATAAAAGGATACCACGTTCCTCCACCATCTTCCGAAGCATAGACCCCTAAATCATTGCCTAGGTACATATTGTCCGGTTGTATTGGGTCAATTACGATAGTGTTGTGTGGTATGTCAGGTAAATTATTGTCTATTGGAAACCAATTTTCACCACCATTCATTGTTTGATATACGTGAAAACTGCCGAATCCTCCGAAAGTAATAAACGCGATGTCTTCATCTTCTGGATGGAATGCCAAATCAGTTGCTAAACGGTCAGGTAATCCTGTTAATTTAACCCAATTCAAACCTCCATCTTTACTACTAAAAATGTTAGCCTTACCAATAACATTAGGAGTGGTACTGACCAATAAATGATTTAGATTATTAGGGCTTACGGCAATATTTAGAATAGAATTGCCTTGGTCAATAAAATTAGGATTGGGCGTAAACCAAGTATTTCCTCGGTCTGTAGATTTGTAAATAAAACGACCTCCTGCATAAAGAACTCTTGGATTAGAAGGGGCTATTTCAAAAGGAGCGCTAAAAATAGGTTCAAAAGCACCAGGTGCAATATCCTCAAAACTTTGTCCACTATTGGTAGAACGGAAAATATTAAGAAATTGGAGCGAACCATAAATAATATTATTATCTACTGGGTCTATTGCCGCGCTCATTCCATCTCCACCTAATACTTTTGTCCACGCTGCTTCTCCGGTATAGATGGCGGTCGAATTATCTTGCATACCACCAATAGCAAAATTACCGTCTTTTGTAGCGTTGGCAAAATTGGCATAAAATTGACTTGTTTGTAATCCGCCATTTCTGGAAGCATAGGTTCTGCCACCATCTTTTGATACAAACACACCACCGTCAGTAGCTAGAAATACCGTATTCTCCATTAATGGATGGAATAGTACGCTATGGATGTCCGAATGTACGTAATCAGGTGGACCATCTGGACCATCAACAGGATTTTTTCCAAATCTCGCATTTGTCCAAGCAGTTTGCTGATTAAGGCTAAAGCCACCGTTTTCAGATAGCCAAGTATCTATGCCTACTTGAATGATTTCTTTAGGATTTTGTGGGTTTATAGCTACATCATGAGAATACCACCCTTGAAAAGCCGCCACGTCTTCGTTATTAACCTGTAACCAGGATTCGCCATGATTAGAACTTCTATATAGCCCATTGCTTTCAAATGCTTCTGCTACAGAAGCATAAATTGTTTTATCGGAACTGGGGTCTAAACTTAGCATCGTCTTTCCCGAATAACTGGTCGGAATGCCAATTCTGAGTTTTGAAAAACTTTCCCCTGCGTTCATAGAACGATAGACTCCACTATTTTCTTGAAATAAACTGCCATAAGAAACATATAGTATGGTCGTATCAATTGGATTTAACTCTACATCTACTGCCATTGGGATATTGTGAATAACAGCCCAATCCTTTCCTGCATTGGTACTTTTCATTAAACCAATGGAGGTCGAAGCATACAACACTTGGTCATTCTGAGGATTTATGATAATATTTTGTACCCCTCTCATTTCTTGATAAGTCCAGTCAAGGGATTTATCCCAGCTTAATCCTCCGTCCGTCGATTTGAAAATTCCAAAACCATAAGTTCCTCTAGTTAATCTATTAACAACTCCCGGTCTTGTTTCTTCAGCGTTATACATTTCACCCGTGCCTATATACATGATGTCAGGATTGGTGGGCGAAATCACTATGCTAGAAACAGCTAAAATGGGGAATCCTATACTTACTCTTTGCCAAGCATTTGCTCCGAGACCAGCAGTAGTTGTTTTCCATAAGCCTCCACTCGCGGACCCTAAAAAAATGATATTGGAGTCAACTGGATGAAAGGCCAATGCTAGTGTTCTACCTGCTATATTCTTCGGACCAATAGCTTCCCAAGCTGCTGGAGTGTTTCTAGGCTGGGCAACGCTTTGTTGATATTCGTAGGCTTTGGTATACGATTTTACGGAGATTTTATTATTGGTAGGGTAGCTTCTATTTAAGGACCAAGCATCTAATGCTAGGCTTGCACCACTTTGGGGTATTGGGTTGCCTTGGTTGTTCGTAGTAGAATTACTACAACCGCATAAGAAAATAAATAATATGCCTATTAGATGATAAAGGTATTTCATATAGTCTTTGAAACGGCTAATGAATTAAGGTCGAATTCTTTTAAAATTAGACATACTCTTAATAGGGAAACAAGGTAAAATCTCTTAGTTTGACGAAAAAATAAAGGAAATAGATACTATTGAGTTGTATTCATTAAGTCATTTACCGCAAAACTGCCCAAATTGTACAAAATCCTTAAAAAAAGCTACCGTTTACTTCTAGGAATTACCCATATTCTAAGTCTTTGATGCCACAAAGTCTAAAGTTACTACCGCTTAATAAATACAGCTTTATTTAACTTAATATTGCTTGTATATTTGTGATGTGTAGTTTTCTCATAGTATGTTTAGCTCTCCTACATTCCTTACCTTAGCCTCCCTGGATGTAGGAGAATTTTTTTTTCTGGACCCACCATTTTTATTAATTTCCCTTTAGACATACTCTTATTTAAGCCTTTTCTAATCTTTCCAAATAGAAATTTTCCTTTTCTCGCATTACTTTTTCTTCTTTTTTGCTTTTATCTCCATAGCCACATAAATGCAATACTCCATGAATCATGACTCTTTCTAATTCTCTTAAAAAGGTTACGTCAAATTTAGCAGCATTTTCTTTAATGCGGTCTATACTAATGTAGATATCTCCTTGTATGGGTGTGCCAGCTTCTGTGTATGGGAAAGTGATTACATCGGTAAGTGTGTCGTGGTCTAAATAATCCACATTGATTTTATGTAGGTAGGTGTCATCGCAAAAAATAAAATTAAGAGAACTTAACTCATTTTTTTCTGCTTCTATAGTTAATCGTATCCAATCTGTGATTTTTGAACTATTAGGTAAGTCAAAATCAATTGCTTCTGTGTGATATTGTATTTGGTCTTCTGATAATTCATTAAAGTTGGGAAAATCCATTATATATAAACTGATATAGGGCGAACGAAAAGTCAAAATCGTAATATATAAACCTTTGAAAAAATGGTAGTCGATGTTTGAAGATTGCATCTTCAAACCAATATTTCATGTCGATAGCAATAGGCATCAATTTTTATCAGTCGATTACATATTATAAAAACGACTTTTCGTTCGCCCTAT
>CALLVC010000440.1 GCA_938010785.1 uncultured Saprospiraceae bacterium | reverse complement strand
TTATCGGTCAAGGGGACTAAAGCTACGGTTGACTTAGCTTTCAAAAAAGACGTGGTCACTTCTACGCAAAGGTTGCAAGAAACCATTGCTGTCAATGATTCCGAATTAGTATTCTGTGGTTTTGGAATCGTTGCCCCAGAGTACGGTTGGAACGATTATGAAGGCATCGACATGAAAGGTAAGACTGCGGTGGTCTTCGTCAATGACCCCGGTTATCACTCCGAAGATAGTACACTATTTAAAGGCAAAACCATGACTTACTATGGCCGATGGACGTATAAATTTGAAGAGGCGGCTCGACAAGGTGCGGCTGGGGTCTTGATTGTTCATGAGACGGGTGCGGCTGGCTATCCTTGGTTTGTGGTGCAAAGTAGTTGGACGGGTGGTTTGCAGTCTTTACAGACGCCTGATGATGGTTTGTCCCGCTGTGCTTTTGAAGGTTGGATAACTCAAACTGCGGCAGGTCAACTCTTTAAAAATTCGACCATCGAAGGTAAAAATATGCTACAAAAAGCATTGGCTAAAGATTTTAAACCGATTCCTATGGGCTTGACTTTGGACCATACCATGCAAGTCGAAACGGAAAAACAATTGTCTAATAATGTGATTGGTATTTTGCCCGGCACCGACCGAGCGGATGAGTATATTATTTATACGGCTCATTGGGACCATATCGGAATTGGCCCCGTCGTTCAAGGCGATTCTATTTATAATGGTGCTTTGGATAATGCAAGCGGCATGGCTACTTTTATGGCGATTGCTAAAGCTTTTACCGAAGCTAAAGAAAAGCCTAAACGGTCTATTATTTTCCTTGCGGTGACTGCGGAAGAACAAGGGTTGTTGGGTTCTCAATGGTATGCTGAAAATCCTATTTATCCTTTAGATAAAACCATTGCCAACCTTAATAAAGATGGGGCCAATGTACATGGTTCGATGAAAGATTTAACCATCACTGGTTTTGGGCATTCGGAATTGGATGAATTGGCGGAAGTCGAAGCTAAAAAACAAGGTCGTTATGTTATTCCTGACCAACAACCTGAAAAGGGCTATTTTTTCCGTTCGGACCATTTCAACTTTGCCAAAGTGGGCGTTCCTGCTTTTTATGCGGGCGGAAGATATGACCATCGACTAAATGGTAAAGCCTATGCGAAAGCAAAAGCAGATGAATATACAAAGGCTAATTACCACCAACCAAGTGATGAATATTCCGATGATTGGGATTTGACGGGTGCGGTGGAAGATGCGGCATTGTACTTTTCGCTGGGTCAGAAATTGGCGAATGAAAAAATTTATCCGCAGTGGAAGAAAGGGTCGGAGTTTCGATTGGCTAGGAAGATTAAGGATTGAGGACGTTTTTTAACACAAACCACTTGCTGTTATTTTTTTGAAACACAAAGTTCCAAAGAGCACAAAAGAAAAAATCATAAGAACTTTTGTTCACCTCTTTTGTGTCCTTTTATGAACTTTGTGGTTCAAAAAATATTTTAGCACAGTAAAAACTCACATCACTTGGTCATAACTGTACTGTATCGCATCGTAGACACCCCACCCTACAGAATAGGCTTCGTTGAGTAAATTTTCGCAAGGGGTTTTAAATTTTTCTTCTAATCTTTCTGCTGCTATGATTCGACAGGCTTCATCGAATGAACGGGTGAGGGAGTTATAAAAGGCTTCGTCTTTGTCTCCTGTCTTGTTCGCAAATTCCATCATGACCGCTGTTCGGTATAATAGTAAGTCAACTACTTCTTTTTGGTCGGAACTTACCTTTCTGAAAGCTGCTACTACTTGACTGCTAACATTATTTTGACCTTCTCCTATCCCTTTTTTGGTGAAATATACTTTTCTAAGCTGTGCTTTATAAGTATCCACGTTCACCGCATCTGCTGGAATCAAAGTATTTTTGTAGTGCTTTTTAACCGATTTAAAATTGGCATAGAGCATTTTTATCTCTTTTTCCAAATCTGCTTTGGAGGCTTGTTTTAGGTATTTAGCAAGTTCTTTTTTTGTTGATTTTTTCATTGATAAAAAACGATAGCATTATGGGAATACTTTTTGCCATTTTTATGGATTTCTTTTATTGCAAGTTAAGCATTCTTCAATAAATCAACAAATTGTCTTCTTGGTCATAGAGGGCTTTCTCCTAAAAACATAAACAAGTAAGTGGGAGGAAGGACATTATTAATTACTGATTATTAATAAGGGCTATAGTTCGTTTCCAACCCATCCCTAACCCTTCCCTTAAAAAGGAAGGGGATTACTTTTTCGGTAAATTGGATAATTTATCGGTTTTTAACCCATCCCCAGCCCTTCCCTCGGGAGGGAAGGGCTGGGGATGGGTTAAAAAGACAAATTTCAAAACTTCGTACACGCCTTATTATTAATTATTTTCTAAGCGTAATTAAAACGTGTAATTAGCTAATAATCAATAATTAGTAATCAATAATCAAAATAATTTATAGTAAAGTTATTTTTGTCCGCTCACTTAGACTATTTTTTCTTGATTCCCTATTCATACCGCAAGGCCTTCACAGGATTACTCAAAGCCGCTTTCAAAGTCTGCGAACTAATCGTCAAAAATGCCAAGACAACTACACCAAATCCAACCGTAAACGGCACCCACCAAGGGAAATCAATCCGATAGGGAAAGTCTTGTAACCAACCATCCATAAAATACCAAGTTAGTGGAATGGCTAAAAGCATGGCTATCCCAATCAATTTTAGGAAATCTATAGCTAATCCACTTATTATCTGGCTCACAGAGGCCCCCAATATTTTCCTTATTCCTATTTCTTTAAATCGTTGCTGAGTCAATAGTGCCGCTAAACCAAATAAACCAAAGCAAGAAATTAAAACTGCTATCCAAGCAAAGTAAGTAATAATATTACCGAAACGTTCTTCGGCAGCATACGCGTCATCTAAAGCTTGGTCTAAAAACTCGTATTCAAAAGCTTTTTCTGGGAAAAACTCCTTCCATTTGTCTTGAATAAACGCAAGCGTTTCAGGTATGTCTCCATTGTTTAATCGAACAATGAAATTGCTAAATTCGCCTGGATTGACTCGAAATAATAAGGGCTGAATTTCTTGATGCAAGCTGTTAAAATGATAGTCTTTTATTACCCCAACGACTATGCCTTCTCGCCCCGATTCAACTACCTGCTGTCCGATAGCCGACTGAGGGCTTTCCCAGCCTAAACTAGTAACTGCTTTTTCATTAAGCATATAGGAATTAATATGGTCTGTGCCATAAGATAAACCAAAATCTCTGCCTGCAACTACCTCTAAACCAAATGTTTCGGCATAATCATAATCAATGGCATTGACACTCGCCGTAAAAGCATCTTCTGGCAAAACAAACTCATTCCATACACGACGCCCTATCGCTCCTTGACCCGGTGCACGGGAACATTGAGTGACTGCTTTTATCTTAGGATTTTGTACGAGTACTTCGTCTAGTGTATTCATTTTCTGCCTAATCGCAGCATCCCCACTTCTAAAAGCTGCATTTAAATTATTACCGCTATCTATTGGGATTTGCAGGGTCAAATCTTGCTCAAAACCCATGGGTTGATTTCTAAAATAATTGAGTTGTAAATAGATAATAGCTGCTCCGCTAATGAAGGCAATAGTTGCCAAAAACTGTATGGTTATTAAAGCTTTTTGTAAAAAAGCACCTCCTGTACTGGAAGCATTTCCTTTGCTGCCTTTCAAGGTAGCCACTGCTTGAAACCTACTTACATAAAAAGCGGGGTAACCACCTGCAATAATGCCCGATATTATAAAAATGGCGATGAAACCGAAGAGTAACAAAGGTGTTTTCCAAGGAGCAAATTGTAGATTTAATTCGGTAAGCGCATTAAGTGTAGGCATGGCTAAAGCTGTCAAAATCAGCGATAGCAAAAAGGCGAAAAAACTTAATAAAATCGACTCTCCCAAAAATTGGCCAATCAGTGCATTTCTCCCTGCCCCCAAGACCTTTCTGACCCCCACTTCCTTGGCTCTATTTAAGGAACTTGCCGTCGTTAAATTGATGAAATTGATACAGGCTATCAATAAAGTGATGAGACCAATAGCAATAAACAGATAAATTCTATCCCAACTGGCTGGTGGCTTTTGTTCCAATCCTTCTTCCGAAGTCAGGTGAATATCTTTGATTGGGAATAGGGAAAATTTTTGTTTTGTCTTTGTATCTTCTGTTCCATATCTATCAATGTAGGCCGCAAATTTTCCATTAACCTCCGCTAAAGATTCCTTATTCCTTAATAGCACATACGTATAAGAATGAGATGCGGTCCAATTACTTTCTAAGACACTCAATATCCGCTCTCGCATGTAGTTAGGTTCAACATCCGCCATATTTTTATAAGGAACGAGCATTTTTAATTCGGTGTGTGCTTGGTCTGGCCAATGCTTAACCACGCCCGTAACTCTAAAGTTATTTGCACCCGCTAACTGTAATTCTTTCCCAACACAATTGGTATTTCCAAATAATTGCAGCGCTATTTTATCCGTCAAAACCACAGAAAAAGGTTGGTCTAAAGCCGTGTTTTCATCTCCATGTATAAAATCAAAATCAAAGACTTTTGAAATCGTCGAATCAGTAAAATAGACTTGTTCTATCTCAAACTGTTTGTCTGTATCTGTTACTGTTACACTAATATCTCTTGGATACATCCGGGCAAATGCCTCCATCTCAGGGAAGTTTTCCTCTAATTGCGTCGCAAAAGCAGGAGGAATCCTAGCCAGCGTCATCTCATTACTAAAATTGATGTGGTAAGAAACTCGATAAATTCGGTCCCCATTTTTATGGAACGTATCGTAATTCGTTTCGTGCCAAACATATTGCACTATCAAAAAACAACAAGTCATGCCCAATGCCAAACCAAAGACATTAATAGCTGCGAAAATCTTGCGCTTCCCTAGGTTACGAAAAGCGATTTTTAGGTAGTTTTGAAACATGGTGCGCGAGGTATGGAGGGTTTATGGGGTTTATAAGGCTAATGAGGTTTATAAGGTTTATGAGGCTAATAGGGTTTATGACAACCAATTACTTTAAAATGGCTTTTTGATTTTGACACACTTTTTTGAACACTTCTCTTCCCTGAAGGTGTGATTGATTCTAATTATATCCTGATTTTGCCCTTAGATTTTGGCAAAAAATTTCCAGAACCAATCACCCCTGCCTTCCCCGAGATTTATAAGGTGATATGGCAACGGACTTTACAATCCTCATAAACCTCATCACCTCATAAACCTCGCCACCTACTCCTTTCCGCTTCCGACGTAAGTCGTTCCTGCCTTCAACATATCATTAATGATAAACAAACATTCTTCGATATAGACATCTTTTTGCATTTGCTTTAACCATTCTTCGTTTCTGCCAATTTTAGCAGAGTCGGAAGCCATCTCTTCTAAATCAATTTCCATGTTGCTAATATCTAAGGTCTGAATATCTTTATCCATGATATCCGTATACTTTTTAGATTCCGCTTTTCTTTCATCCATCATTTTGCTGAAGCCTGCTAAGTCGATTGGATAAGTCGAATCGTCTTGATTTTCTTTCAAACGCTTGGCATCCTCATCTATCAAAGTAAATACCTCATTTGAGGCTACTCTCAACTTACTCTTATGCTTCAACATCTCCAAATCAGGCATTTTATATACGTTTTGGTTATGTGCTACTGGCTCGATTTCTGACCATTCTAATGGGTTCACTTCTTCTTTTTCCCCTGTCTTGATGTAAGAAAATGGGTCTGGTAAGACGATATCAGGAATTACTCCTTTCAACTGATTGGAACCACCATCTATTCGATAAAACTTTTGGAAAGTTAATTTTACTTGACCCAATGGTTTTAAATCAGAGTTGCCCGGTAAGGCCCTATCTAAATCAAAAAAGCCTTGTACCGTCCCTTTTCCGAAAGTTGATTTACTACCTACAATGACGGCTCTTTTATAGTCTTGTAAAGCACCTGCTAAGATTTCTGATGCCGAAGCACTATGGGCATTCACCATCACAACTAAAGGACCATCGTATTGTACACTCGAATCTTCATCGTGATACACCTGCGCTTTTCTACGACGTGATTTTACTTGCACTACTGGGCCATCTTCGATAAATAAACCACTCATATCAATCACATCTGGCAAAGAACCACCACCGTTATACCTCAAATCTAAGATGATGCCACTGACCTTTTCTTTTTTCAATTTTTCTATTTCTTTCGCTACATCAATGGCACAACTGTTTCCTTTTCCACCATCGAATGAGGAATAAAAAGAAGGTAATTTAATATAACCTACCTTATTTTTAGTGCCTTCCACTTCCATGACAGCAGAACGTGCATAGGCGACATCTAGAATGATTTCGTCTCTTTCTATTCTAATGTCTTTGATAGTACCATCTTTCTTTTTAACGGTCAAAATAACCACCGTTCCTTTTTTGCCTCGAACC
>CALLVC010000439.1 GCA_938010785.1 uncultured Saprospiraceae bacterium | reverse complement strand
ACTTGTTGGTTATTCATTATTTTGACGTTTTATTAAAATGCTTTAAATTGTTCATTTTAGTCAAGGTGAATAACCAACTATTATTGCTCACATCAGCGCACTAAGGTTACATTTCCTTGTCTAGTATATACTTCCCCGTTTTTGCAAACGGCTCTTAAATAATAACCAAAAACGCCAGAAGGAAGTGGTTCTCCATTTTTGGTTCCATCCCAACCTATATCTTGATTATCTGTTTCAAATACTTGGTCTCCCCATCGGTCGTATATTACAAAAGTAAGTTCATCTATAAAAAGACCTCGTACAAAAAGCACATCATTTTCTCCGTCATTATTTGGTGTAAATCCAGTTGGCACATAAATATAAGGAAAATCACAGATGCCTTCTCGTACATTTACGGTTACGGATGCTGTATTTTCGCAGCCATTTTCATCTATTATATTTACCAAATAATTGGTCGTTACAAGTGGACTTGCAATTGGATTGACAATCGTAGCATTGTCCAAACTATTTTCTGGAGTCCAAGTATAGGCATAATTAACAGCATTCGTAGCAGAAAGTTGACTGGATTCTCCCTCAAAAATAGTTTCTGGGTCGGCAGTCGCTGCTATTTGTGGTAAAGGTAGCTTATCTACAAATATTTCACCAGTGATTTTACAACCTGCTTCATTGCCTGCTTCGAAGGTAAATGTGGTAGGTTCCTCCACGCTGACGGTTGGGCTAATGGTTTCGCTTCCTTCTATAATGTCAAAGGTTGGCATCCAATCGAATTTGAGAGGGCTTTCTGGACGCAAATTATTGATAATCAGTGTTTTGGTTTCGTCAAAACAAACAGGTTGTTCTGACTCAAAGTCTAATAGTATTGGTTGGTAATCGACCATTATTGTAGCCTCATTTTGACAATTAAAGGCATCCGTAAAAACCGCCGTAAAGGTTTGTATTTCGGCAATATCTACTAATAATTCTGGTTCAAATCCCAAAGTATCTCCATCTGCACTCAACCATGCAAGATTATCTGTTTGCTCACTTTCTGCCATTAAAACAATTTCCGAAGGTTCACAAACCACAGGTATTTCTATGGTGTTGATGTCTATAAAAGG
Source organism: uncultured Saprospiraceae bacterium (assembly GCA_938010785.1). GTDB lineage: Bacteria > Bacteroidota > Bacteroidia > Chitinophagales > Saprospiraceae > JAFMDF01. The sequence goes on along the minus strand of CALLVC010000439.1, from coordinate 23,936 downwards.
AGCTGCATCGGTGAAGATACTATCGCTAAGTTCACAGTCAAATTCATTGGTCACTTGAACGAAGAAATTTTGAGATTCCGTAATGTCGAGACTTGGATTAGGATTTGTTGCATCTATTATTACTTCTTTGGGGGACCATAAGTAATTATAAGCTGGATTAAAGGTTGGATTTAAAACAACTGTTGTTCCTGCGCAAACAATGATGGTATCTTCAAAGTCTTCGTCGATTAATAAAGGTGGAATAATAACAGACAAACTATCTCTACATTGTGCATCATTATCAAGGGTGATGATAAGTTGAGCCGTTAATTCTTCGTTTTCTGTTATTTGGAAAACAGGTTCTGCCTCCGTAGCAGTTGCTCCATTACTTAATTGCCAATCCCAATTGGTGATTTCCCCAAAAATTGATTTTGATAAATCCAATAATTCTAGACTCGCCACATTATTATTACAAGCCTCTACATTCCATTCAAAATTGGGGGAGAGATTTTCTTCTGGTAACTCAATTGATATCGTCGTTGAGTCAGGACATACCGATGCATCTGCGTATTGCAACATCAATTGATAAATTCCAGCTATTGCATATTGGTGTGTGAGGACAGTTGTGTCACTTGTAATACTCATATTATCCCCAAAATTATAGTCGATAGCGGCATTACTAGAAGGAGTAATTTGAATCGTTCTACCATCGCAATTGATAGCAACTTCCGCATCTATTTTTGGCAAGGTATTCCTCACATTAACGAATACTTCCTTTTCAATTGCGCATAAGCCTGTACTGTCGGTATAATTGACCATATAGGTAGTTGGCTGATTTGGAGTAGCAATAGGATTTGCCTTACTCCCATCATCTAAAGTGGTGTTAGGAGTCCAAGTATAAATATATTCAGGAACTATTGCTTCGGCATTTAATTCAATACTTTCTCCTTGACAAATATCGAAATCTTGCACTAAGTTAATATCTTCTAAAATATTTGCTCTAAAGGTTTTGGTAATTGTTTTAGGACAACTACTATTCGGATTAAGATGCAGTTGAAGTTGGACAAACTGACTGTTTTTTAATATAAAAGTTGGTGTTAATTCAGTAGAAGAACTATTTTCTACATCACCATTTAAATCCCATATAATGTCATTGATGAATCCGGCAGGTTGGGTTGTGACATCCGTAATTTCTAAAGTAATAGAATCACTACAACCAGTAATCCTAAATTCAAAATCGGCACTTTGAATCGTTTGTGATAAGGTTAAATTAACGGTACGTTCAACTGGACAATTTCCAATTTGATTATTTATCGCTACTTTTATTTCCGCAGAACTTGTAGGTAAGATTACTGGATTTGGCAAACTAGGGTTTGGAAATAATTCAGCAGGACTCCACGAATAAGCGTAAGCTGGATTGAAATCTGGATTTAGAGCTACAGAATCACCTAAACAAAAAGAGCGTTCTGTTACAATTTCTTCTGTTATGAGCTCGATTTGAAGTTCTTTTTGAACGGTTCTTGAACACCCAATTTGATTGCTTACTGTTCCAATAAAAGTTACAGTCTCTTCATTTTTTAGAATAAAAATAGGTGCTTGAGTATTGTAAATTAAACGCTGACCATTCTGTTCAATTTCCCATTCAAGGGTTACTTGACTTAAATCGTAACTGGGGTTAGGAGTTAGTTGAATCCTAGCACTATCCCCACATTCTAAAATATCCACATCAAAATCAAAGGACTTATCAAAGTCATTTACTTCTACAAAAACAGTCTTTTTTAATTCACAATTATTTCCATTCTCCCGAATCGTAACAACATAAGTAGTAGAAATTTCTGGAAATGCCTTTGGATTGGCTGCCGTGTTATCATCTAGTCCAATAGAAGGAGACCAAGAATAAGTGTAGGCTGGATTGAAAACAGGATTCAATTCTATAGAATCGCCTGGACAAAGAGAGAATTTCGTCTCAATTTCTTCAGTTATGAATTTGACTTGAAGCTCTTTCTGAACTGTCTTTGAGCACCCAAATCTATCGGTTACTGTTCCACTAATGAAAAGGGAATCTTCACTTTTAGAAACAAAAATAGGGTCAGGGTTAGTATAAAAAAATGTTTGACCATTTTGCTTAATTTCCCATTCAAGTGTTACTTCACTTAAATTATAACTTGGGTCTGGAATTAGTTGTATTCTTGCACTATCTCCACATTCTAAAACATTCACCGTAAAATCAAACGAATTATCAAAATCAATAACTTCTAGGAAGACATTTTTCCTTAATTCACAATTGTCTCCACTATCCCGAATCATGACCACATAAGCGATAGAGGTATCTGGAAATGCCTTCGGATTAGGGGCTGTATCATCATTTAGCCCAGTAGAAGGTGACCAAGAATAAGTTAATTCAGGATTGAAAATAGGATTTAATTCTATAGAATCTCCTCTACAGACAACTAGCGTATCGAAGGTAGACACCGAGAAACTATCTGGAATAATCATCGCATTAAGCTCCCATGTTTTTTCGTCTGAACACCCAGCCTCAGAACTTGCTTGTAGGGTCACCCTTAAGTTTTGACTATTCATCAGGGTGATTTGGGGGTGCTGTTCGATACTAGTAAATTGTTCTATATCCCCATCAAAAGTCCATAACCAACTATCAATTGTACCTAAAGTATTGATGGATTCATCGCTGAATTGTAATTCCAAACTATCTGCACAGCCTAAAATATCATATTGAAAATCTGCGATAATAGTATTTGGTTGTAGAAAAATTACTTTATCAGTGGAGTCTACACAAATGCTATTTGGATTGACTATTAATCTTACAATAAAATTGCCGGTATCTGGAAAAGCAAATAGGGGAGAAGTCTCGGTCGATGTACCAAGTAACTCCTGATTATCATTAAAAAATTTCCACAGATACCCTTCTGGTTCACCTGCCGTTTGATTGTCAATTTGAACCGATTGATTGGCACACTGTGAGGTGGGCAAGTCGAAGTCAGCGACTACATCTTCGCAAGGAATCACATTGTATTGAAAATCTCTACGAGTAGAGGATAAAAGCTGTCCATTTCTATATTCATCCACACATATTCCCACCACAAATTGCCCGATAGTATTCGGTTGCCCTGTCAATAAACCCGTTTTGGCATCTATTTTTAGCGGTATACCGCCTAATAAATTATTGAGGTCATAGGTTGGTGTATTCCACCGAACTTCCCTATACGGAGGAGGAAAAGCCGGTCGTGGTCTTGGATTTGTCATCGAAATACCACCTTCTAAGGGCGTACATAAACGATAAACCAAAGAGTCTCCATCAATATCAAAGGCAGAACGACTATAAACCAATGGTCGAGAAACACAAACAAAAGTTGGCGGCCAATCGTTGAGAATAGGGCTAGAATTACAAGTACGCATGGCTTCTTCTGTCAGTACAATATCATAAGTAGTTCCTGTATTTAAAGGGTCAATTATATTTAGAATGGTTTGATTTCTACAGCATCTTTGGTAGGCAATATGATAGCCACCAGCTTGAGGTAATAAGTTGATAGTATCAATATAGGTGGTGGTTTCTACACAGATATTTGGCGGAATTAAGAGACATTCATCTATTTGAACAATAGTGTCTACGGTTCCTAATAACATGGGGAGGGTTTGCACCAAATTATTAGCTACATCATATATAGCCACATAAGCGGTGTCATCTAAATTTGCCTCTCCCAGAAAACAGTCTCGATAGACCGTAAGGGATATTTGGTAATCATTATTACCAAGGCATTTATAATTTATTTCCCCACCAATAATGTGGGTAGCAAATGCAGATTGATACCCTCCTAAAATAAAAAGGAGGAGGAATATAGTGTTTCGTAGTCGGGAGTTAATCATGTGTCAATTGTCAATTGGACCTCATTCTGGTATTTCTGAGGAACTTTTTACGGAGTTACTTTTTTTTTGATTCTTTGTAGATTCGGCTTCTTTAATTTCTACTCTTCTTTGTTTGGAGGCAGCTAGTCCAAAAACTGAGTTTTTACGGTCTCTAGGGTTATCGCTAATTCCTTTGGGTGCTTCTGCTTCCCCAAGTGGGATCAATTCAATGACCAATCGACCGTTGTCTACAAATTCTTTCATAGCGCCTCCCTCGAAGTTGCTATAAAAGTTGTACATACTATTGATTCGACGATTAGTCAAAATCAAATTATATCGTTCACTAGCCAATGGACTAGCATAACCTTGTACTCTTATGGTAATGTTTCTGCCTAATTGTAACCGCTTTAAAGTAGACTTCGTAAATTTGATAAATTCTTCATAAGTCGCAATCATGTCTTTTTCGAAGAACGCTTCCATCTCCTTCATGGCTTTTTCCTTTGCTTCACCAGTCAACCCTTTGGCACATTCTCGCATGAATTCTTCTTTCCGACTTTGGTAGGCTTCTAAGGTCTTGGAATAACTAAGGGAGGTGTTCGTACTAGAAGACCCCGGATTTGGAGAATCATTGTCAAAATAAAGGGAAAACGGTTTTAGACTTTTAAGCTGTATACTAACTTCCTCTCTCGGTAAAATCAAATTCTTTTTTAGGATATTTGTCGCACTTGTCCATTCAAATGTGCTTATTTCTTCAACTCCTTGGTCATATCCTTCCTTCAAACCTGAAATTTGATACTTTTTATTTGATAGGAGGGGAAAAAATACACTGTTGCCAACAGGGTCATAAAGTGGTGCTAATTTTTTTAGATTTCCATCCTTATCAATTTCAATTACCGTAACCTGAACGGCCTCCAAAGGTGCCATCGGTGGCTCGTCCGTAAAGGTTAATACATTCAATTTTAGTGGCTGTAAAGTAACTTTTTTGATAACCACATCACCTTCTAAAGGTGTGCCGCTATTGAACTCCAGATTTGCTGGAAAGTAGTCTTTTTTCTCGGCTACGATTCTATATTTTTTGTTGCTCTTAATTCTAAAAAAATGACTATTCCCCTCAGGCTTAATTTTAAGTGCAATAGATTGTTCAGCATCTTCAAAAAGCTCATAAACGGAGACCTTGACATCTTTTAATGCTACAGGACCATCGTCTGTTTGAAGATAGGTTAGTACATTTAAATCCAGCAAATAGGAGTTGAATTCTGCTTTAAAGACATCGTAACAACAAGCAGAAATTTGTTTGTCTAAAAATCGAGTACCTTCTCGATTAGACGCAAAATAGCCTTCGCTACCAATGTGGTTTAAAGAGAAATAGACATCGTTGTAACTACTATTTAGTGGAAATCCAGTGTGAATTATTTCTTCCCATGCTTCCTCTTGCAAAGTGGTTTTGTATATATCATGACCACCTAAACTTTTGCGCCCATTGGAGCTATAATATAAGGTTTGTGTGTAATTATGAAAGAAAGGCGAAAGTTCGTCTTTGTCTGTATTTAGTGCGCTTATATTTATTGGGTTGGAAGGTTGACCATTCCTATCCAGATACGCCATCCAAAGGTCTAACCCGCCTTTTCCGCCGAGCCTATCAGAAGCAAAAAAGAGGATTTCTTTTTTTAGATTTTCATCATATCCTACATTAGGTTGGGTAGTGGTTTTCTCTTTGACATTGATAGTTTCTGGAAGCATAGTTGGTTTACTCCAAGTGCCATTTGCTGCCTTAACTCTAGTGTATATTTTACATTTAATATTACTGCCTTCTGAGTATCCACAAACATTAAAAAACAAACGGTCCTCTGCCTTATTAAAAGCGATATGCGCGGTGTGTACTTCTTTATTGATTAATCCCAAATCATAAGGAGTAGCCACGGTAGAATCTGGCTTTAGTTCTAAAACTCTAGAATATTTTTTATCTCTCTTATTTTTCTTATCCTCAGCTTTGAACCGAAGGGAGGAAAAAAGCAGTTTATTTTGGTGAAGAACTGGCGCAAAATCAGAAAAATCCGTATTGACTTCTTTCCCTAATTGAGTGATTTCTAAATCTTTATCGTTGAATTTTATTAATTCCATTGCCCAAAGACAAGCTTGTATTTGGTTTTTTGCATCCTTATGTTGAATATTAGTCGTATCTGGATTCATCACTAAATAGTCATTAAATCCATTTATAGCTTCTTGATATTTGCCTTGCATTTTCTGCACCATTGCAAGACCAAACGTAGCAGGTAGTAAATCTTTTGATTTTTCGTCTTCCAGCACTTTTTTATAACTTCTTTCTGATAATTCAAAAGCATTATATGCTTGCGCTGCTGTTGCTTGTAAAAAATATAGATTGAATTTGGCGCTATCTATTTTTTGCATCGTATCCAAATAATAGAGTGCCACACTGTATTCTTGATTATCAAACGCTTTTTTTGCGTCTTTTTTGTATTGTTTCCAAGTCTGTCCATGGCTCCAAAAAGCAACCACCGAAAAACACACAATAAATAAGATTCGTTTTGTCATAGTTAAAGATTTTACCTAAAATAAAGGACAAATTTTTCTAGTTTCAGCCTTAGGTTTAGTAATGGTATATATTGCCACCAACTCTGGACCGCCATTATTGCTGGTCGCAGGGGAAAAGGGAGAAGTGTTGATGTCATAAGTAAAACCAAATCTCCATTGATGGTACAATAAACCAACATAAGGTAGAACTGCGTCACCAGTTCTTACATTAGCGCCGAGGTCCAATGCTAATTCTTTTGTTTTAGTCGTGTTTAGGTGTATTCTTAAAGCTGCGCCTAAGACAATTTCTTGATAATTGTCTTGAAACCGAAAAAGACCATTTGCCAATAGGTCAAATTTTTCTTTCAATTTCAGTACCCCCATTGCATAGAAATCCTTTCTAATTGGAATATCAATGGTGCTATTGGCGTAAAAATTCTGTGAAGGTGTATTTAGGTGGTGTAAAGCAAGACCAACGTCTAATTTTGAACGATAGTCATCTTTCTGTAGGTGTAAATTAAAACCAATTCCTGTATCTAAAAAAAACGTTTGCGTATCTGTGAAATTTTCTCCTGTGGCAATTCCTGGGTCGAAAAATTCACCATTAAATTGATTATCAAACGTTAGGTCTTGTAGCTTAAAGGAACGATGACCAAAGCCAATTCGTCCACCGACACTAGCAAAAATTCCGGTACTTAATTGCTGTGTGTAAGAAAATAGCCCACTAACGTCTGTCAAAGTCCAATCTCCATCTCCTGCTTGGTCATGATTGAACAATAATCCAAGCCCCACAAAACCATTGCTACTATTAAACGCATTCCACTTCGTATCCATTGCCCCTGAAAAAGTAGTATAACCAACTGGTACGGATTGCCATTGACTTTTATAGGCACCAAACACTCTAGTATCTTCTTTGTCAACACCGACTAATGCGGGGCTGATATCAATAGGGGTATTCCAATACTGAGAGAAATGAATATCTTGAGCGGAGAGGGTATTCCAGTTAAGCAGTAAAAACAAGCTGCTAAGATAGTATAGTGTTCTTTTTTTATTCAAGGCCGTCAAATTTTTTTATCAAATATCAAGTCAATTAGCTATTGATTATCAGGTTTTTAATCTGCTTTTTGGTAATCGTCTGACTAAATCTTGTCTTGAGTCGGCTCTAGATTGTTTGTTATGATAGTAATGGGAAATAAAACAATTAACAATAAATAATTTTTGTTAATAGTTTATTTTATTTTTATTTGATTACTTATACGAAGGTTTTTGGAAAAAGTTATGTCAGCTAATGTCTTTTAAATGAGTTGTTTAGCGGCGTGTGTTTTTTGCTCTTTAATAATTGAAAATTAAATACGTAGACCATTTCCTAGACTTAGTCGAAATTGAATCTTTGACTTCTTCATTTTCGTTAATTAATGAGTAATTTTACTTTTTATTAAATAAATAATCATGAGACTTGCAGGCATTTTTTTTATGATATTATTGATGGTTTCCTGCAAAACTAAACAACCTTTGTTAATGACTGAAGATGAGAAGATAGATAAAAAAGCGGCGGTATCCAGTTTTTTTATTCCAATTTTATTGAGTAAAACAGATTTAGAACGTGCACTAAATGAGCGGATTGATGGGGAAATTTTTGATGATAAAATATCGGATGGTAATTTGCAAATCTCTGTCAACAAGGTAGATTCGATTACTATTGGTTTGAAGGATACTACACTTTTGTATCGGGTGCCTTTGCATATATTTGTCAAAAAGGAGATGCTACTGACGGATGTCGAGGCAGACGGAGACATTGCACTCGATTTTGAAACACATTATACCTTAAATACGGATTGGACCATAACGACTAGTACCAGATTGGTCAAGCATGAATGGATAAAAGAGCCGAAGGCTAAGGTGTTGGGTTTTAATATTCCAGTTACCACAATTGCAGAAAGAGTATTGGTGAATAGTTCAAAAAAGGTGACGGATGCCATAGACAAACAAGTCAATGAAAGTTTTGCCTTAAAAGAATATGCTGCTCAGGCTTGGAATATTTTACAAGAACCTATCCTTGTTTCCGAAGATTACAATTCTAGATTCAAATTTACGCCTACTGGCCTAGCTATTTCTCCTTTTAAAACCAAGAAAGATACCATTATCAGCACTTTATTTGTCCAGGGAAGTACCCAAGTTGGGGTAGGTGATAAGACCAATTTTGCCACAAATACTCCTTTATTGCCGTTACAAATTAAAGATTTTGACAATAGCGGCGAATTTTCTATGAATCTACTTTCAGAAATTCCTTTTGAAGAAGCTGAAAAAGTAGCACTGAAAAATTTCAAAGGAGAAGAATATGGTTTTGGTAAGAAAAAAGTAATTATTGAAGATATTCAACTAGAAAAGGCTGGAAAAAATATGCTCATTCGAGCCAAAACCAAAGGCGATTATACTGGGTGGCTACATCTTAAAGGCATTCCTGCCTACAATAAAAAGAAAAATCATATTGAGATAAAAGATATTGAATTTAACCTCGATACCAAAAACTTCCTAATGAAATCGGCGAAATGGCTTTTTAATGGTTTGCTTGTCAATAAATTAGAAGGTAGTTTGGTTTATCCTTTAGAAGAAGATTTAGCATTTATTGAAGCCGAAATTCAAAAACAATTAAGTGACTATAAAATTCAAGAAGGCATTAGTTTAAATGGTGCTGTCAAAAAATTAGCAGTAAAAGAAGCTTTCTTAAAAGATGAATCGATTATGTTGGCGGTAAATTTAGTTGGAGAGGTTAAGATTTTGATTAAGGCTATTCCTTGATGAAAAATCCTCCTATACCACCCTCACATTCTCAATATCCTCAATCATCTCCAGCATATTCAAATCCTTATCAAATGCTGCACTAAAAGCAAACGGTTTATGGTCTAAAATGTATTTATAAATCCACCAATCTGTAGGCGGTGTAGGGACTTTTAAGAGGTTTTCTATGGCTATCCATTCCAAAGTACCTTCATCACAAAAAGGGGCAGGTTGATAGGGGATTTCTGCCATATAAATAAAGCTAATCCAATTATATTTTACAGGAGAAGACTCCGTTAAAGTCCCACAATATTTAGCACTTTTTAATGGTATCCCAGTTTCTTCAAAAGTTTCTCTCAATACTGCTTGATAAGCACTTTCATGAGGTTCTAATTTTCCACCAACTGGCACAAACATGCCACGATTAGGCTCATTGGCTCTTTTTAATAAAAGAAATCGCTGTTCACATTTTAAAACACACATGGAAGCAATTTTCTTGATGCCGAAGGGTATTTTGGGTGAATTCATTTTATATCGTTATTTATTTTAAAATTATTTCCTGCGGAATAAACCTTCAATCAGGTAAATCCCTCTATCTTTGGTTGAAAATTATTTTCAATACTCTATATTCTTTAAAGTTCAATTCATGCCAAAAGTATTAAAAACTACTGGTTTAGTCCTTGTTTTATTTGCTATCTTCTTTCAATATTCTTGTAATACGAATAACGGGGAATTACCAACATCTTACTATAATTTTCCAATAGATACCACGGTTCAGATTATTCAAACGCTTCCTTCCGAGATTAATGAAAGTTCTGGGATTATTTTGTTCAATGACAATATTTGGACTCATAATGATAGTGGAGATGACCCTATTATTTATGAAATGTCGATTGAATCAGGCGAAATTTTAAATAGGATAACATTTGCCGAAGCTTCTGCTAGAGACTGGGAAGACATTGCGCAAGATAGTCATTTTGTATATGTCAGCGATATGGGGAATAATGCAGGAAAACGACAAGATTTAGCGATTTATAAAAGTTCCAAACGGGATTTAGGGAATATGAATGGTCAAGCCAATGCCTACAAACTAAATATTACCTATCCAGATAGAGTAGACTTTAAACCGCAAGCCTACAAGCATAATTTTGATTGCGAAGCTATTATAGCTTTAGAAGATAGTTTGTACATATTTTCTAAAAACCATCTCGATAAACACTGCCGATTTTATACCGCTTCTAAAACCTTAAAAAATCAGGTATTAAATTTAAAAGACCGTTTTGATACTAAAGGGATGGTGACGGGTGCCGCTTTTAATCCAGAAGATAAAACTTTAGCTTTATTGGGCTATAATTTAGACCCCGAGGTAGGCAATTTTGGTCCTTTCGTCTGGTTGTTCTGGGATTACCCGAATCATGATTTTTTTAGTGGAAAAAGTAAAAGAATAAATATGCCTGTCATTGCCCAATCCGAAGGTATCGCTTATTGGAAAGAAGGTAAATTTTTAATCAGCACTGAAAAATCAAGAATGATGAAAGGTAAACTGATGGTCTTTGATGCCAAAAAATGGATAGATTAATAGTTGTTAGTGGTGAGTTGTTAGTGGTTAATCTGCGCAAATTGACAACTGACCACTAACCACTGACCACTAAAAACTAACCACTAATTCAAATGAGTCAGAAGCAATTTTTTTTAATTATAGGTCCAGCCATATTTTTTCTTTTATTGCTGCTGGGAACACCAGAAGGGATTCCTAGGCCTGCTTATTTGGTCTTGATTAGTACCATTTGGATTGCCATTTGGTGGGTAACAGAGGCAGTTCCGATTCCAATGGCTTCTTTGTTGCCGATGATTTTATACCCACTAATGGGGGTGATGTCTATGAATGAGGTGGTTGCTCCTTTTGCCAAACCTATTATCTTTCTTTTTATTGGTGGATTTATCCTAGCATTGGCAATGGAAAAATGGAATTTACATCGACGAATTGCCTTGTCTATTATCGCCAAAGTAGGAACAAATTTAGAGCAAATTGTGGGTGGATTTATCATTGCTACGGGCTTTTTGTCTATGTGGATTTCTAATACGGCTACCACGATGATGATGATACCGATTGCGTTCTCCGTCATCCAACAATTTGATGATTTAGAGGCCGATAAAAAAGATAGAATTGCTGGATTTGGCAAAGCATTATTATTATCCATTGCGTATTCCGCTTCCATCGGAGGTATGGCTACTTTAGTGGGCACACCTACCAATTTAATTTTTGCGGAAGCGGTTCGAGATTTATATCAAGTAGAAATTCCTTTTGACCAATGGTTTCTCTTTGGGTTGCCTATTTCCTTAATTTTATTGGTGGTTTGTTGGTGGCACATTGCTCGAAATAAATTCCAATTACACAAAGTACAAATTGCTGGAAATAAGGATGTTATCAAGCAACAATTAAATGCTTTGGGCAAAATGTCTGGAGAGGAAAAATGGGTGTTGGCTATTTTTGGAATAGTGGCATTTGCCTGGATTGGGAGACGATATTTATTAAATCCATTCATTCCTGCCATCAACGATACCCACATTGCTTTGATAGGTGCCTTGGCTTTATTTATGATTCCAGCACCTAATAAAAAAGGGGAGCAATTGATGGATTGGGAGACGGCACTAAAGCTTCCTTGGGGTATTTTGCTATTGTTTGGAGGCGCATTTGCCGTAGCTGCTGGGTTTGAAAAATCTGGATTAACAACTTGGTTAGGGGAACAATTGGGTTTACTGAATTTTGTGCCTTATTGGGTGATTTTATTGGTCATTGTGACGGTCGTTAATTTTCTAACCGAAATCACACAAAATATGGCGACCTGTACTTTAATGATGCCAGTTTTAGCAGGACTAGCTTTAGCTATTAATGTACATCCTTATGGCCTGATGGTAGCGACTTGTATTGCAGCTTCTTGTGCGTTTATGCTTCCATTTGCAACCGCTCCGAACGCCATTGTTTTTGGAGCAGGACTTATTGAAATCAAGGATATGATTAGGGTCGGATTTTTATTGAATTTATTTTCGATAGGGGTAATCGTTTTATTAACTTATTTTTTATTACCGCTTATTTGGGAAATAGATTTGACCGCATTTCCAGATTGGATGAAGTAGGTTTAATAAAGATTTATAAAATCTAAGACCTTTTGCTCTGGCATTTCACAGGGTTTAAGTTGTGCTCCTTGGCTAGTCAAATAGAAGTTGAAACTAACAAAGTCCTTTCCGCCTAATTCTTGGGCAAATACCTTTGTGCTTTTTCCTTTGTTAAAATCTTTTCGAGTAACTAGATATTTTTTGTCATTTAGCCAAATTTCAGAAACCCCTAAAGGTATTTTTGATATTTTGTCTAGTAAATCCATATAGTCTAAAAAATATTCTGGAATCAGGAAGCAACTTTTGCTGTATTATCGTACTATAGATATAATTTCCTCTTCCAATTAACCAAAAACAAAATTACTAACAATGAAAAAAAATTACCTATATCTATTTTTTCTATTGTTAATTTTTGCCAACTGCGGTAAAGATAAAAATAAGCTGGTGGATAGTGAACTTGAAGTATATGTAGATAGATTTTTTGCGGAAGCGGAGAAAAGGCATATAGATATTTCTGATGATAATTTAGAAGTGGTATTTAGAGACTTGGCAGATGAGGGGGTCTGTGGATTAGGTCATTTTAAATATTTAGGAACAGATTTACGGAAAGTTGAAATTAATCCAGATTTTTTTTGTTGGGGGTTTCATGATGATTTAGCCAGAGAGAATTTAGTTTTTCATGAATTGGGACATGCAATTTTGAGAAGGACTCATATAAATACCATCCTTCCTACTGGCTTACCTGCACAAATGATGTGTGACGGGAATCAATGCGATGTTTTTTCTTATTATGACAAATATACGCTTGGTAGACGGCCCTATTATGTGGATAAACTTTTAAGTCTTACGACCTCAACGCCGAATTGGGGGCGAATCAAAACTAAGGCAACAACTTTTTTTGAGGAAAACCTAGAAACTGAACAATTTGCTGGTGAGGTCATAGCACCTAATGAAAATTTTGTAGGAGAGATTGTGGAAAACCCACTGACGGGTTCTAAGAGCATCGCACTATCGGCACAAGGTAAATTTGAATTCAGCAATCCCGGTGGTTGGATTATCCAATTGGATAACCCAGATATTGAAGAAGGGGTAGATTTAAGATTTTCTACTCAAATCACAGGGGTAGATTTGAAAGGAGAAGGCGTAAAATTGATACTTAGAACGTACTCTGGAGATAATCAGGAAACCGAAATATCTGAATCAGCATTTAAGGTAATAACAAATCTAAGCGAAAGCCAAGCAACAATGGAGGCGTTCACCTTAATTTATTATCCTTCCGATGTTCAGCAAATAGAAATTATTCTGCAAATACTACCAAATACTACAGGAACAGTGTATTTTGACGATTTGAAATTGAGTGTAATGGAATACTAATATGAAAAAAGATACCTACAAAACGATAGCAAATCCAATAATAAGTGAGGAATTAAGAGTGAAAGGCAGTAAGTTTATTGGCTATGCTTTTTCCGTCAACACACAAGCTGAATGGCAAAAATGTTTACTTGAAGTGCAAAATCAACATCCTAAAGCAAATCATTGGTGCTACGCTTACCGACTTGGAATGGATGGAAATAATTATCGAGCAAATGATGATGGAGAACCTTCTGGAACCGCAGGAAAACCTATTCTTGGCAGAATTGATAGCTTTGGTCTGGTAAATGTGATTGTCATCGTGGTTCGATATTTTGGCGGGACTTTATTGGGGGCTTCTGGTCTAATTAGTTCGTACAAGGAATCTGCAATTTTAACTTTGCAAAATGCCAAGATTATTGAAAAAGTTGTAGAGGATATTTATGCTTTTACTTTTGACTATAGTATTATGAGTGAGGTCATGAATGCTATTAAGCGCCACAAAATGGAAATGGTGCATCAAGATTTTGGTGCCATCGGATTGGTACACATTGCCATCAGACAGACTGAAGTGGAAGAAAAATTATTACATATGAAAGCCGCTATTGCGAAAGTTCACTTGGAAATGGTCGCTGATTTGGAGGAAATAGAGGGGCTGACTATTGAGTATGTGGGGACGAGGTAGGGAGGTTTATGAGGTGATGAGGTTTAGGAGATTTTTCCTGATATTGCTGCTTACTGCTTACTGCTTACTGCCACTGCTTACTGCCACTGCTTACTGCCTACTATAAAATCTTCTTCCTAAATTCCTTCTTCTCCGCAACTCGACGTTTGCTTTCCAGTCGTTTTTCTTTAACGGAACGTGGTACTTTTAATTTTTTTCTAATTTTTTTCGGTTCAAAGGACTTTTGAATAAGATTGACTAATTTTTTTAAGGCTTCTTTTTTATTCGTTTCTGCAGAGCGAGATGCTTGACTAACTATAATTACAAACCCTTCTTTGTTGATTCTATTTTTGAGTTTTTCATGTAATTTTTCCTTTTGACCTTCCTCAAATAACTTACTTTCATTGATAGGAAAAATCAGGGTAGCCTTAGTTGCTACACGGTTTACGTTTTGCCCACCATTACCCGAACTAGTGCTCATTTTGAATTTTACTTCTTTGGCTAGTAAAATTGGGTCGATATGTGTTTGATTATGACTCATTTATAGAGAATTCCCATTTTTTTTGTTTATTCCTTTTTATGAACATATTTTTGTCAAAAAAAGTTCCATTGAGTTAATTTATAGGCAAAATAGCAACAATTAACAAAGGTGTGTGTTAGAAATTTTAAACCCTTTTGCAGTTAATATGAACCAAAATTTATGAAAAAAAAGCGGGTTATAGTATGGTTTAGAGAAGACTTACGTTTGCATGACAACGAAGCTTTGGCTGATGCTTTGCGAACAAGCGAAGAAGTAATCCCTGTTTTTGTGTTTGACGAAAGAGTATTCAAAGGTAAATCAAAATATGGATTTGCCAAAACAGGAAAACATAGAGCTCGTTTTATTATAGAAAGTATTCATGATTTAAGAAAATCTCTAAAAGCCATAGGAAGTAATTTAATAGTTAGGGTTGGTAAACCGGAGGAAGTGCTTTTTGAACTGGCTCAAACAGTTAAAAGTGCTTGGATTTTTTGTAATAGAGAACGAACTTCTGAAGAGGTTAACGTACAAGATAAACTAGAAAAGAAGCTTTGGGAAATTGGCCAGGAAGTTCGATACTCTAGAGGAAAAATGTTGTATTATACCTCTGATTTACCTTTTCCAGTCACCCATACTCCTGATATCTTTACCCATTTCAGAAAGGAAGTCGAAAAATATATTCAAATCCGAGAACCTTTACCTGCTCCAGTTAAAGGAGATTTTGAACCACTGAGCATCAGAATAGAAGAAGGGGAAATTCCTGCCTTGGCGGATTTTGGACATGAAGCTACTGAAAAGGACGAGCGAGCAGTATTGACTTTTAAAGGAGGAGAAACGGAAGGTTTGAAGCGATTGCAATACTATTTATGGGAAACAGATTTAGTCAAAGACTATAAAGAAACGAGAAATGGATTGATTGGAAGTGATTATTCTTCAAAATTTTCTTCGTGGTTAGCACATGGTTGTTTATCTCCAAAACAAATCTATCATGAGCTAAAAAAATATGAAAATGAACGGGTAAAAAACAAGTCTACTTATTGGCTGTTTTTTGAATTATTGTGGAGAGATTTCTTCCGATTGATGGGCAAGAAACATGGAAATGCTATTTTCAAAAAGGGAGGAACTTTGAAAGACGAATCTGGAGTAGGGGAGGACAACCTCCAGTTGCTACATGTTTGGATGGAAGGTCGAACAGGAATCCCGTTTATTGATGCCAATATGCGGGAATTGAGCCAAACAGGGTTTATGTCTAATCGAGGTAGACAAAATGTTGCTAGCTTTTTAGTAAAAGACCTAAATATCAATTGGCAGATGGGGGCAGATTATTTTGAATCAATGCTAATAGATTATGACCCCTGTAGTAATTGGGGAAACTGGAATTATATCGCTGGGGTAGGAAGTGACCCAAGAGAAAATCGTTATTTTAATATTCTAAAACAGGCGCTTCGATATGATGGAAAAGGTGCTTATGTAAAATTATGGTGCCCCGAATTAAACCTTGTACCTATAGATAAAATTCATAGACCTGATATTTTATCAGAAAAAGAACAGGCAGATTATGCTTGTAAATTGGGTTTTGACTATCCAAAAGCTATGATTAAAACTACTAAATGGCTCTAGTGTTCGACCAAACATGATTTGACGGGTAATTTTTACCCATCAAATCATACTTGGTCAACCACTAGATATACTATTACTCACTTTCCAACATATTTATAAACAAATAACTAATAAAATTTCATCTCGTCTTACCAATAAATGTCCGAATTACTACTTTTTAACAATTCTTGTCGCAAGTTTTAAAAAAAAAGCCTAGAATATCTCTAAAAACTGTGCCATAACTTTGACCTATCATTAAAAAAGCCTAATTTGCAATTGCGATGCAAAATTTGAATTCCTATCACACCCTTCCCCCCTTACAATTATCAGTTTTGCACTTCTAGATTTTCCCCCCCCCAAATATTTTAAGGAGATAAAACAGACACATTAAAAATGAACAAGCAACACTTATTGTTGCAATGGAGCTTTTGCTTCCTTGCTTTTCTTATTAGCAGCCTACCCCTTTCTGCCCAATTAGAAGTATCCGTTAACCAAGCCGACGCTATTTATAATGTCGGAGAAACAGCGTTCTTCCAAGCTAAAGCGACCTATTCTGGTTCTGCTACCTACGAAATTATTTACGATAATGAAGCGCCTGTTATAGAATCAGGTACTATCAACCTGAATGCAAATCAGACAACCGCTATTCCATTTCGACTGAATGAGCCGGGCGTTGCGATTTGTAGAGTAAATTTGAATGGAGAAGTGCGAGAAGCTTCAGCTGCTTTTGCTCCTTTGGATATCAGTCCATTAGAAGAGGAACCAAGTGATTTTGATTCCTTCTGGCAATCTCAAAGAAATTTAAAGAATAGTTTACCAATGGATATGCAAATGTCCTATAGTAGTGAAACTTCTTACCAAACTACTTATACCTTTTCCTTAGCAAATATCGAGGGCAGAAGAACTTATGGGTATATATCCATTCCGAAGGGAAGTGGACCATTTCCAGCTTCTATTACTTTGCCTCCTTATGGTACCTCACAGGCTGTGGTCGGGGCAGATACCGAAAGTGCGGAGAAAGGAGGAATGATTGCAGTTTCTATTAGTATTCACAATAGACCTGTCAATCAAGACGACCCGAATGCTTATCAGCCAGATGATAACACAGATAGAAGCAAGTTTTATTATAGATATGGATTGATTGGTGCAATGCACGTGATTGATTATTTAGAAACACGTTCTGATTTTGATGGAAATGTATGTGCCATGGGGGTAAGTCAGGGTGGTGGTTTATCGATTCTTTTAGCAGGGATTGATAACAGAATTGGTTTATTGATTAACTCGAATCCAACAATGGGACAACACGTTGGATATAAATATGATAGAGCTAGTGGTTTTCCGGGGTACTTATCAATTATTGATGACCGAAATCAAGGAAATACTGCTGTTTTTAATTCAGCAGTTAATGCCACTAAATATTATGATGCAATGTTCCATGCTCGTAGATTTAAAGGCGCCTCTTTTTCTTTAACTGGTTTGAAAGATTTAGTTGTGCCCTCTGCTACTGCATTAGTTTCTCATAATCAATTACCCGGTTCAAAAGTTTTGATGATTTCTAGAGATGGTGGTCATAATCACCCTAATGAATATTGGAATGGACGATTTGAATTCATGAGGCGGCATTTTGCAGGTTCTAATAACCCACCTTTCCA
The DNA here is from genome assembly GCA_938010785.1 of uncultured Saprospiraceae bacterium. Taxonomy (GTDB): domain Bacteria; phylum Bacteroidota; class Bacteroidia; order Chitinophagales; family Saprospiraceae; genus JAFMDF01. Next base: position 5,884 of record CALLVC010000439.1, on the reverse strand, counting down.
ATTTGGTGCGACAAATAAAGGATTTTTGGCGGATGCTGGAAATGACCAAACAGTTGGTACTTCTATCAACTTGAATGGAAAGATATTTTATGATAATAGCGAATTAAATAATCTAGATGTTACTTGGAGAAAGGTAAGCGGCCCTGGAAACGTAAACTTTTCCAATTCAGGTGGTTATAACACTTCTGCTAGTTTTAGTTCAAATGGTACTTATGTTTTGCAATTTGTTGGAAGAGATGATAGAAAATTAAATAGTGAAGGAAAAATCTACTATATCTCCGATGATATCAAAGTCGATGTAACTGGTGGAGCCAATCCAACTTATACTTTAAATCTAAGTTGCCCTTCGGACCTAAATGTAGAAATTCCAGCTGGACAAAGTCAAACGACTGTATCTTGGAACAATCCTTCTGCTAGTTCAAATTGTGGCGGCGGAGCGAGTTCTTTTCAATTAGCTGGACCATCAAATGGTAGTTCTTTTTCTGAAGGAAATTATACGATAACCTATAGAGCTACGGATAATTGTGGTAACCAACAAGATTGCAGTTTTACAGTGAATGTTAGCCAAGAAATGGTTGTAGATAATTCTGATATCTCATTGGATTGTCCTGCTGATATTGTAGTGACCGCTCCTGCTGGAGATAATGCGGTGACCGTTAGTTGGGCAGCACCTTCGGCGACTTCGACTTGTACAAATGGAGGGTCAACTGGTGGTGGAGATTGTTCCTCCACTTTCATCGATGGCTATTCTTACATGGGAACATTTGAAAACAGTCAATTTTATTTATCTAATGGTAGTGGGAATTGGCAAGAGGCAAAGACGGCTACCGAGCAAGTTGGAGGTAGATTGGCTATTATTAATAACGCAGCAGAAAATGATTTTATCCAGCAAAACGTTGATAATAAAATTGTTTTTATTGGACTAAGTGATAATGGACAAGAAGGTAGTTTACGTTGGGTAGATGGTAGTTCTGTTAGCTATAGTAAATTTGTTAGCGGTGTTAATAATAGTGGCGATAATGATTTTGTGACCTTATATCCTTGGAATGGGGAGTGGGACTTGAATGGTCAATTTGTATCGAAAAGATATGTTTTAGAGATTCCGTGTAGCAATGGTGGCGGAGGCGGAGGAAATGGCCTTACCGTCAATCAAACTGGTGGAGGAAGTAATGGTAGTAATTTTTCTGTAGGTACAACTACCGTAACTTATACTGCCTCTGATAATTGTGGAAATAGTACTACTTGTAGTTTTAATGTTACTGTTAATGCATCTGCCGCTACTTTGAATATTAATTGTCCTAGAGACCTTTCTGTTCAAATTCCAGCAGGACAATCTTCTACTTCTGTTTCTTGGGCGCAGCCTACAGCTACTTCTAATTGTAATGGAGGAACTACTGTAACGCAGATAGGAGGAAATGGAAATGGCAACCAATTTTCACCAGGAAATTATACCATTACTTATAGAGCAACTGATAATTGTGGAAATGAAGAGACTTGCTCTTTTTCTGTAAATGTAACTCAGGCTCAAACAGCTTTATCTATTAATTGCCCTAGTAATGTATCAATTGATATTCCTTCTGGGCAAACAACCGCTGTTCTAAATTGGACGAATCCAACTGCCTCAACAAATTGTTCAGGAAATGCTAATGTTAACCAAATTGGAGGTACCCCAAAGTTTAGTGTAGTTGGTGCAGGTACCTATAACATCTCTTACGAAGCGACGGATAATTGTGGGAATAGAGAGACCTGTTCATTTAGTGTGACCGTAAACCAACCTCAATTAAGTACTAGTGTTTCTATAGATTGCCCAAGTAGCCAAACCTTGCAACTGCCTCAAGGACAATCTGAAATGACTTTAAATTGGACAGACCCTACAGCTACAACCAACTGTGGTGGAGGGGCAACTATTAATCAAATTGGTGGAGCGCCAAAATTTAGTTCACTTGGAATAGGCACCTATTTCATATCTTATGAAGCGACGGACAATTGTGGTAATCGAGATGTGTGTGATTTTATCGTTACTATTGAGGCAGGAACTGTAGGCGGAAGTAATATTTCTTTGAGTTGTCCTAGTAATGTTACCGTAGAAATAGCTTCGAATGAAAGCTCTACAAATGTCAATTGGTCCCTCCCAACTGCATCTACGACTTGTACAACTGGCGGCGGCGGTAGTGATTGTTCAGGGACTAATATTAATGGATACACCTACATGGGAGAATTTCAAGGTAGTCAGTATTATAAATCAAATGCTAACTTTAATTTTGCTTTGGCAAGAGAGCAGGCAACAAGTGCAGGTGGTAATATTGTGAAAATTACAAGTGCAGAAGAGAATGAATTTATACGTCAGAATATAGGCTCGGACCTTTGTATAATTGGTATAAACGATGAAGAATCAGAAGGTACTTGGAAGTGGGCTGATGGTAGTAATGCAAGTTACCTTAATTTCCCTTCCAGTATTAACAATAATTTCAGTGCTGATTATGGCATCATTAACTTTTGGAATGGAGAATGGGAATTAACTACAGATTTTATTTACAAAAAATATATCTTAGAAATTCCTTGTGGTGGTGGTTCAGGTGGACCAAGTTCTGTAAACCTTAATCAAATTGCTGGACCATCTAATGGTAGTAATTTTGGGGTAGGTACGACTACGATTACCTACCAAGCAACAGATGATTGTGGTAATTCTGAGACCTGTTCGTTCACGGTAACTGTTAATCAAGCAGACCCTGTGGACAATAATGATGGACCTCCTACTGCAGTCGTAAGTACTGCTAACACTACAGTTTCAGGGGATTTTATGGTGAATATCGTTTTTAGTGAACCAGTAACAGGATTAAATGAATATGATTTGGCTATTACTAATGCCAATTGGTATAACTTTAATGGTTCTAATGGAACTAATTTTACAATAATGATAGCTCCAAGAGATGCTGGAAATGTTAGTGTACAAGTACCATCGAATGTAGCGTTTGATAGCGATATTCAAGGGAATGTAGCATCGAATACCATCAATGTAAACTATTCACCAAACGATGGAGGTAATCCACCTCCTCCACCTCCACCTACAACGGGCTCATGTGTGATTACACCTACTTCAGTTATCATTGAAGATGGAGGGACTGTCGGTGGTTCAGTTAATAACTTGATAGATGGAAGTAGCTTATCAGGAGGAGATGGTTTAGATGCAGAACATGGAGGTGGACGTCTATATGATGGCGTTTGGTTGAATGATGGAACAGATGCGACTATTAGATTCGATTTAGGACAAGCTCAATCAGTTGATGGTGTGGCTATTTGGAATTATTCTTACCATACTTGGAGAGTACTTAAGAGAAGAGGTGTTCGAGATTTCCAAATTTCAACTTCTACTGATGGCGTGAACTATAGTTCAACTACTTTTTTTACAGCAAGACAAACAACAGGAAGGGGAAGTAATGAGGAAGCACAAGTATTTAATTTTCCATCAGTAACGGCTAGATATGTAAGGTTACGGATTTTGAATGCATTAGATGATAGTTTCTATGCTGGTTTAGGAGAAGTTAGATTTATTAATAACTGTGCCAATAGTACGGCTAGAGTTGTGGATGTATCAACAGATGTATCGGAAGTATTTCCAACTTTAACAACTAGTAGCCCACAAATGGATGCTGCTATTTATCCGAATCCTTCTAGTGGTAATTTCTATTTGGATATAAATGCGGCGGCCAATTCAACTGCTGTACTTCAAGTAATGAATGAAGTCGGTGCAATCGTTTATAGACAAAAGTTAGAAGTAATTGAAAATGGACCGATAGCCATCAATTTAGTGAATCAAGCAGATGGGATGTATTTTGTCCGTATTTTGATTGATGATGAGTTCCCAATTTTGAAAAAAATAATAAAAACAAATCGGTAAGGAATGCCATTAGAATAACTTCAAAATTTGATACTATAAGCATCTGAGGTTATTTTAATCCTACTACTAAGACAAGAATTAAATAATACTTTTAAAAATATTAAGGTGTTTTTCTCCGAAAGGAGGAAAGCACTTTTTTAATGGGTTGACATCCAAATGACTAAATGTTAAGACAAAATTGTATGTATAAAAACTATATTACCAATTAAAACAAATTAAGAAAATTGCCGTTTTTGAGAGTTAGACTTTATGAATAATTTTGTACTATTGTACGCAGGACGGAATTTAATTACCTCATAATCATTAATTTATGGCTTTTAAAGACGAGACTTTAGACCTTTTTGAATTATCAGATAAGACACTTGCTAAGATAAATGCTTTAGGTAAAGTTCAATTGAGCAATTTCGATTTATCCTTTCAATTTTCTAAAGACAGTAATAAATTAGACAACCAACTTAATTTTTACCTCTATATTTTTGAAGAAGAATTTGGGAAGACTACTTATAGTAAGAAGTATAATACTGTTGATAAGATGATTAAATTCATGATAAGTAATCTCAAGAATGAATACATTTACAAAGATGTAAGAGAAGGACTCGTCATGACAAAAATTAAAAATTTAAAAAGCCAATTATACGAAACAATTAAAGCAGTAAGAGCTAAAATCGCTGTTTTAAACGATGGTTCAGAAAGAGGTATTATGGTGGACATTGAAGAGCAAAGAACTAACAAAAAAAAGGAGAAAAATGGAATGCCTTTTTTTAAGCTAACGGCACAATGTAGACCCAAAAAGATTGATATTTCTATTCCTTTGGCTAGTAATGCTTCAGATTGGGAAATTGACAATATTTTAGAATTGATTAGTGCTGAGTTGAAATAAGGAACGGTGAAAAAATAGATTTACAAACCTGCCTGAGTGTCGGGCAGGTTTGTAAATCTATTTCTACACCGTTCCTAAAGCATTTTAGTTATCACTTTGTGTTATTAGAGAGTAATAACCTCTAATACTCCAAATTTTTCCCTTCTATGACAAAACAAGAAAAGGCTAATCAAATACTAGAAATATTAGAAGGTCTGTATCCAGAGACTCCTATCCCTTTAGATCACCAGAATCCCTATACTTTATTAGTTGCCGTTTTGTTATCTGCTCAATGTACAGATGAAAGAGTCAATAAGGTGACCCCTTTTCTTTTTGAAAAGGCGAATAACCCTTATGATATGATAAACCTAACAGTAGAAGAAATTAAAGCTATAATCAGACCTTGTGGTTTATCTCCTCGAAAGTCAAAAGCTATTTATGACCTTTCTCATATGATTATTGACCTACATAATGGAGAAGTTCCTCAAAATTTTAAGGATTTGGAAGCGATGCCTGGAGTAGGGCATAAGACGGCTTCTGTAGTCATGTCTCAAGCATTTGGTGTTCCTGCATTTGCTGTGGATACACACATTCACCGATTAGCATGGCGTTGGGGATTGACCACGGGAAAAAATGTAGAAAAAACGGAAAAGGATTTAAAACGACTTTTTCCAAGAGAAAAATGGAATTCACTGCATTTGCAAATTATCTTTTTCGGTAGAGAATATTGTCCCGCCCGTGGACATAATCCTCTTGATTGTCCAATTTGTAGTAAGTATGGCAGACGAAGTTATCTGAAAACATTCGAGTAATTTATTGGTGAACGATATGATTGCATACGGGACACCATCAAAGACCCAAAATATTTGCAATTTGAGATGGTTGACGTATTATTGTGGTGTGGACAAATTTTAAATTCCTTAACTCACCTAAACCTAAAGCTGTAAGTTTATTCACTTAACTTATTGGCAATCTAATATCGAATTCTATTAAGTAATGCGGATTGATTAATCGGGTAAAATTTTTAGCTTGAATTTTTTCGATAGTTTTCGCCAAAAAATCAATGCATAGCACCCGCTACGGATTTATTTTTTGGTAAAAAATAGCGGAAAAAGGCTGCTAAAAAT
>CALLVC010000438.1 GCA_938010785.1 uncultured Saprospiraceae bacterium | reverse complement strand
TCAAACATCGACTATCCATTTTTCAAAGGTTTATATATTACGATTTTGACTTTTCGTTCGCCCTACCGCCAAATTCATTTGGCTGGTTTTGATTTTACCTTGAACCAGCCAATTAAAATTGGCGGTTACGAACGATACATTTACCCGTCATTTTAAATTTGGTCGAACACTGGTAAACTTCTACTTTTTAATCCAAGCTATGTGGGTCAATATTTTCTATCCCTTTCACATTAGCGTCTTTTGGTTTCACACCTGTTATTACAGAATCCGTAGCGGCGATATCTTCTTTTGACAGTGGTGTTCCTGCGTCCTTCGATTCAAGCTCATTTGGAGTGGTTATTTCTTCCTTCGACACTTCTATTGCTTTCTCTTCTGGCTCATCTGCTGCAAAAAAGCTCCTTTGGAAAAGAATAATATTTAAAACACCAATGGTAATAGAGGTATCTGCTAAATTAAAAACAGGTCTAAAAAACTCAAAATGGTCTCCTCCCCACATCGGTACCCAAGCTGGAAATCTCCCTTCGAATAAGGGGAAATGTAACATATCGACCACCTTCCCATGTAAGAAACTGGCATAACCTCCTCCCTCAGGCATAAATTGTGCTAATCCACCGTGATATTCAGAAGCCGAAAAAATGAGGCCATAGAACGCACTATCCAATATATTCCCAATGGCACCTGCTAAAATCAAGGCAAAACTGGTTAGCAGACCAAAAGAAACTTTCATTTTAATCAATTCCCCAATATAGTAAATCAAGAAAAAGACTGCCCCGATTCTAAATAAACTCAAAGCTAATTTTCCATATTCCCAAGGAATTTCTGCACCAAAAGCCATCCCTGGGTTTTCTACAAAATGAATTCTTGCCCAATCAAAACCAAGAAGGTTAAAATATTCGCCGTACTCCATATTGGTTTTTACCCAAATTTTTAATGCTTGGTCTAAAATAAGGACAACGAGTACGATGAGAAAAATAATATGGGAACGCTTCAAAGCTATGTATTTATGAATAAGTACCAAGTGATAATTACTTATAGATAATTGTGACTTGGTATTTAGATTTAGAAAAAAGAACAAAGGTACGAATAACCCAAAAAAATAGTGATTATACAACGCACAATCGTATAATCACTATTTTAGTGATAGGAATTAGTTGAACAATCGTTCTTATGTTAACGATTTTTTATCTCGCTTGTTTTGCATGGATGCTTAAAGTCGCATGCGGTACTGCTTTTAATCTTCCTTTTGATATTAATTTGCCGGTAACTCTGCAAACTCCATATACTTTATTTTGGATTCGCAGTAAAGCATTTTCTAAATGATGAATGTGCTTTTTCTGTCTACCCGCCAAATTATTTACTCTTTCTAACTCCGCAGTGCCTATACCATTATCAAGTCCCTTGATTTTTGCATCGTCACTTTCCCCCATCTCTCCTAATTGGGTCAAATAAAAATTTAGCTGTTCTTTCGCTTTTATTAATTTATTTTCAATTAATAATTTGAACTCTGCTAGTTCATCGTCCGAATATCTTGTTTTCTCTTCATTAGGATTCATAAGCATATATTTTTTTGTAAAAGACCTTTGTTTCCAAAGCAAAATCAATTATTATTCCTCTACTCCATTTTTTTAGCAGGTGAATATTTTTTTTGCAAAATTAATGGTTTTATCCTTTTTTCAACTAAATTTTTGAAGAGATAGTTCAATTTTTTGTCAAAAAAAGACGCTTTTCTTTTTCTAACCTTCGTTCTGTAGGTAAAATCTTATAAAATAAAGTTAAGCACGCTTTTTATAAGGAACTTTCTAGCTATTTTTGCGGTAAAGAATATACGAAAATTTGGCACATTTTAAGAGAAAAACACCTGTTTTAAGGCCAACAAGGAGAAAATTTCGCATATTATAGCTTAATAATTTTGCTAAAAAAAAGGACATGCAACAGATAGATTTAAGTGATTATTCGATTTTTGTGGGAGACATTTTTCCCGCGTTAAGCACATTTTTAAAAGAAAAAAACTACCCTCGAACCGTCTTAATCGTTGATGATAATACGGAAAAATTCTGTTTGCCCATTTTGGCAAAACACATCGATGTCTCTGATTTTTTAATTATTACTGTTCCTGAAGGAGAACTCAATAAAAATATTGACACGGCTCAAATTATCTGGAAAACGATGATGGATAATGGGGTTGGACGTCGAGATTTATGTATCAACTTAGGTGGAGGGGTGATTGGAGATATGGGGGGATTTGCAGCAAGCACCTACAAAAGAGGTATTGATTTTATTCAAATTCCAACTACTTTATTATCTCAAGTAGATGCTTCTATTGGAGGTAAATTAGGAATTGATTTTAACCAAGTCAAAAATAGTGTTGGCGTTTTTGAAAACCCTAAAGCCGTTTTTGTAGATGCTATTTTTCACAAAACTTTGCCTAAGGGAGAATTGAGGAGTGGTTTTGCAGAAATTGTCAAGCACAGTTTGATAGAAAATAAAGCGCAATGGGACCGTATTAAAAAAATGGATAGCTTGGAAGATGTTGATTGGGTTAGTTATTTAGCACCTTCTTTAAAAATCAAACAACGAATTGTAGAAATCGACCCTTTTGAAGCGGGCTTGAGAAAAGCCTTAAATTTTGGACATACGATTGGACATGCGATTGAAAGTGATTTATTAGAAACGCCGAATCGTTTGTTGCACGGAGAAGCCATTGCTATCGGAATGATTTGTGAGTCTTATATTGCTCATAAAATTGCTGATTTATCCGCTTTTCATTTACAAGAGATTACTGATTTCTTTATCAAAATTTATGGAAAAATTGATTTAGACCGCACCACCTACCCTCTTTTAGTCCAATTAATGCGGAAAGATAAAAAGAATGAAAAGGATGAAATTAATTTCACTTTATTGAATTCTCCCGGTAAAGCCATCATCAATCAAACCTGTAACGAAGCATTAATTATTGAAAGTTTAGATTATTATAGGAATATTCGGGTTGAAAAAGGCGTTATGAGTTAAATTTCTCCCTATAGTAGGCTAGCAAAATGTATATTTGTACCTTGGGAAAAGGTGATGTTCAATTGCTTGATTTCTAAATTGAGCAACAACAAACCATTTGATAATGAAAAAATAAATTTATCCTTTATGTTTTCGCCTTTCTTTAAATTTTACATCCAGCAAAGCTGTTGTAAAATTTAAAGAAAACCAAAAACATAAGTTTATTTTTTCAAGATTACTATGAGGATTTAAGATTCAACCTATATTAGAATGCAAACTACAAATCAATCAAACGAAGCAATTCGTTTGGAAAGACGACCAACCTATAAGAAAATTATCATAGCACTTTGGACTTTGCTGATTGCTGGTATACTAGGCTTTGCAGCTTTAATGTTTTATGCTTCCTATGGTAAAATTCCTTCTTTCGAAAGTTTAGAAAATCCAAAAAATAATTTTGCCTCAGTTGTATTCACAGCGGACGGTAACACTTTAGGGGCGGGATACTTTCGAGAAAATAGAGTTCCTGTTGATTACGAAGACATTTCGCCAAATGTAATCAATGCTTTGATTGCTACAGAAGATGAACGATTTCATGACCACTCAGGCATTGACTTTCGAGGTCTTGCACGGGTCGTTGTCAAAACGGTTTTACTACAAGACCAAAGTGGTGGTGGTGGTAGTACAATTTCTCAACAATTGGCTAAATTATTATTTACAGGTCAAGCTGCTAAAAATATTGGAGAAAGAGGTATTCAGAAATTGAGAGAATGGATTACTGCAATTAAATTAGAACGAACTTATACCAAGGAAGAAATCATGACCATTTACCTCAATGAATTTGAATTCATTAATGGGGCTTTTGGTATTAAAGGGGCAGCGGAAACCTATTTTGGGGTAGGCCAAGATTCTTTAAATGTTCAGCAAGCTGCTATGATTGTGGGAATGCTGAAAAATCCTTCTTATTTCAATCCTGTTAGACGACCCGAAAGAACTCAAAAAAGAAGAGAGGTTGTTTTAAAACAAATGGAAAGAGCTGGTTTAATTAGTCAAGTAACCTATGATTCTATTCGGGCCTTACCTCTTGGACTTAATTTTAATCGAAAAACCTATAGAGACGGATTGGCACCTCACTTTAGAATCGTTTTGAGAAATAAATTGATGGCTATTCTGAAATCTGAAAACGCTCAGAAAAAAGCAGATGGCACTAACTATGATATTTTTGTAGATGGGTTGAAAATTTATACGACTCTTGACCCTAAGATTCAAGCACATGCAGAAACGGCGGCAACTGAGCATATGAAAGAATTACAAAAAACATTCTTTAGAGAATGGAGAAATTTGGACCCTTGGACTTATGTAGAAGATAAAGACGGTTGGGAGAAAAAGGAATTGGAAGACGAAGAATTTGATAAAGAAGCTGTCAAAAAATCTATGCGAGAAATTCGCCAAAATGTTCTTAAACGCCTTATTAGGGAAACTGATTTATATGCTAATTTAAAAAAGAAACACATCGGGAAATACTTAGATGCACTTAGAAAAGAATATCCTGATGTTCGACTTAGAGATAGTGATTTAGAGCGAATGCTTAATTCCAATAAAGGAATAGCTACCTTAATTAGCGAAAAAAGAATTTCTGCCAACCAAGCTTCTAATTACAGAAAAATTAAAAAAAGTGCTAATTGGAAAAGTATAGATAAAAATTGGAAGTCTTTTCAAAAGGATGTTAAGGAATCTTTTGAGAAGCCTACTGAAATGAAAGTCTTTACTTATGAGAACGCTCAGATGGAAAAAGATACGGTGATGACGCCTTTAGAGGCCATCAAATATCATCGAATGTTCCTTCAAATTGGTTCAATGGCGGTTGACCCAATTACTGGACATGTCAAAGCTTGGGTTGGCGGAGTGAATCACAAATATTTCCAATTTGACCACGTTACTTCTATCCGTCAAGTTGGGTCTACCTTTAAGCCTTTTGTTTATGCAACAGCTATTCAAAATCAAGGCTTTTCTCCTTGTATGGAAGTATTAGATGTTCAACATACCATCAAAGTTGGGGAAGGTAATTTTATCCTGGGTGAAGATTGGAGTCCTGCCAACTTTAGTGATTTTACAAATACTCGGGTGAATCTTTTTGATGGCCTTAAGCGGTCGCTGAACTCTGTTTCTGTCTGGCTAATGAAAGAATTAGGTAGTCCAAAGCCCGTCGTAGAAATCGTTGCTAGAATGGGGATTGATACCAAATCAACTTACGGAAATGGACAAAAAAGAATTCTTCCTGTTCCGTCATTAGCGCTAGGTGCTACCGATTTATCTGTTCAAGAAATGACTGGCGCTTATACCGTTTTTGCAAATAATGGTATTTATAATAAACCGATTTTTATTACTAGAATTGAAGATAGAAATGGTCGAGTGATTTATGAAGATGAAGCAGTAGAACGAAAAGCACTCGATGCGACTGCTAATTATGTGATGGTAGAAATGTTGAAGAGAGCGGCCTATGGCAAAAGAGACTTCCATAAAATCAAAACCGAAGCAGGTGGAAAAACAGGAACAACCAACGACCACGTTGATGGATGGTTCATGGGTATTACCCCAAATTTAGTTATTGGTACTTGGGTTGGTGGAGAAGACCAATGGATTCGCTTCCGTAATAAATCTTTGGGACAAGGTGGTAAAATGGCCTATCCATATTTTGCCAAATTAATGGTCAAAATTGAAGGTGATAAATCTATTGATTTTGATACTAAAGCTAAATTTTTCACCCCTCCTGGCGAATTAGGGATAGAGTTAGATTGCAGTTTATATCGGAGTACAGATGATGTCCTTGATGCTGAAGAGGGAGAAGAAGATGACGAATTTTTCGATGATATTTATGGTGATGAAGTGGAAGTTGATTCTATAGGACTGCAATAATTGATACTAGGCTATTAATCAGAGAATAACGTTTGAAATTTGTAGTCATTTTCTAATCAACCAAAACTTAGTGCTTTGTAAACAAAGTTTAAGCTAGTAATTGACCACAAAAACCACAAAGTGGTTAAACAACAATAACCCCGTATGCAAATGCGGGGCAATGACCAATATGCAGAAATATTACAACGCTGAAGGCGTTGAACGTGAATAAAATAGACAAATTCATGTTCAACTCCTCCAGAGTTGGGAGATAGGGGAGAATTACCATCATTGCCCCTGCATTTCCTGCCTGCCGGCAGGACATACAGGGCTAATCAAGTTTAACCACTTCGTGGTTGTGACATATCGTTTATTCGATTCACCCGAATTTCATTGGCTGCGCCGAACTCACGTTTCGGGTTTATTTAAGTTCAACCAGCACGACTGCACATGTGGGCGGGTCTCTTCGGGTTTATAACTCTGTATTTTTATCAGAGATTATTAATCAAAACTTTTGAAACATAGCACTAGTATAAATACAAAATTGAAATGGACATTAATAATAATGCTTCTAACCAGTTGTATATCTTTTTCATTAACTTATCTTTACGTCAATGATAAAATAGAGATGACTTCTAGTTCTTTTAGAACTATTTCTCTTTTATTTATGGTTATTTTTATAACTTCCTTAATATCTTCATTGGTTCTTTTTTTCAAGCATA
>CALLVC010000437.1 GCA_938010785.1 uncultured Saprospiraceae bacterium | reverse complement strand
TTCCTCAAAATTAAATGTTGCATTCGTTTTCTAAATAAAAACTGTGGCGTTTCGCTGTATAAATTTTGATACAAACTTAAGGCATGTTGCCTATATTTTTCAGATTGACCTGATACTTTGTAAAGTTCGTAATAAATATCTGCTTTTTCTTTTTCACTGGGTTCAAACTCTAATAAATTTTCTAATATTTTCGTAGCCAACTCTAATTTATTTTCTGAATATGCTACTTTCGCCCCTAAAATTTTAGCATCAAAAACCAAATTAGGATTACCCAATTCTTCTGCTAGGTGTAATGCTTCTTCTTGGGCTACTTTTGCTTCTTTTATTTTTTCTTGCGCTAATAATGGTTTCCCTTTTTCTATCAAACTACTTCCCAATACGAGCCGATTATTAATTTGACGAGTTACCTCAATGGCTAAATCATAATAATTGACTGAAATCTCAAATTGGTCTTTATAAAAATAAATATCGCCTAAGGTATTCACTGCTTTGGCAATCCCCTTTTGATAGCTCAACTCTCGGCACAATGCCAACTGTCGCTCTAAAAATTGAATCGCTTTATCAAATTCCCCTTTTACAGTATGTAAGTCGCCAATCAATCCTAAGGTAATCGCTATGCCTTGTTTATCGCCTAGTTCTTCCACCAGCTCCAAGTCTTTTTCAAAATGGTGCATCGCTTGCTGATAATCTCCTTTTCGCTCGTATACACTCCCGATACATCCAGTTGCAATAGCCGTCAATTGCTTATTTCCCAATTCTTGGCTTAAGGCTAACCCCTCAGTATAACATTTCAAAGCGGCATCATAATCCCCTTGTTCAAAATAGACAATCCCCATATTAGTATAGAGCGTTGCCATCCCTTGTTTGTCCTTTGCTTTCTTACAGGTTTCTAATTGAGATTGTTGCCAACGAATTCCCTCCTCATAATTCCCTTCATTCATGTAGGTTAATCCGAGGTTTGCTACTATCTGTGCATTCTCAGAAGTATAATCATATTGCTCACTGTGTCGAATACTTTTGATAAAATATTCTTCGGCTTTCTTGTAATGTCCTTGCCGGAAATAAAGATTCCCTAAATTGCCATAGACCTTAAAAATACCATAACCATCATCTACTCTTTCAAAAAATTGAATGGCCTCTTCTAAATGCTTTCGAGCTTTATCATATTGCCCTTTCAACATCAATAGCTTCCCATAACTGTTGTGGGCTTGTCCCGCTCTGGCGGGATTATTTAATGCAGGTGCTAATCCTATTGTTTGCTTTAATACTTTCTCGCACTCTTTCCACTCCCCTATTAATTCTAGAATCGCTGTTTTCTTCAATAATGCTCGTACGAGTTCTAAATCCCCATTTTCATCATTCCCTAAATTGATAATCAGTTTATCATATAAGGAAAGGGCTTGCTTATTTTGGAAATTTTTGCGGGCATAATCCGCTGCTTTTCTCGTATATTCATTGTGCTTACTTTTTGCATCTGCATGTTCGTAATGAAAAGATAAGTCTAAATATTTTTCTGGTAGATTTTCTGCATATACCTTTTCAATGGCTTTAGCTATTAAAAAGTGTAATTCTCGCAAACGGGTCCGCAATTGCATTTCATAAACTGCTTCTCTTAGCAACGAATGCTTAAAAATATAACGCAATTCGTTCATCGCTCTCCAAATCTGTCCTTGCTCTGCGGTTTTTATTTGTTCTTTTAAAATGGCTAAAGTATTCGTCGAACCATCTTCATCGAATAAGTGTTGAGAACGCATCACTTCCGTTAATACAGGTAGTTCAAACTCTCGCCCAATCACTGCCGCTGCTTTGACCGTCTCTTTGACCAACGATGATAAACGGTCTATCCGAGCCATCAATACAGAATTGATAGAAGAAGACACCTTGATACTTTTATCTCGAATATGCCAAACTCCATTTTCTGATTCTAATAATCCACTTTCCGAAAAATATTCTAAAATTTGCTCTGCATAAAAAGGATTTCCGTTGGTGGAGCGCATCAATAAATCAGCAAACTCCTTGTCTATATCTCCTTTTAAACGATTAATCACGAACGCTTTTAAAGCATCTGGTTGTAAGAATTTTAAATCAAAATCTACCGTAGCAATATTTTGTTCTTTGAGTAAGTCCCTTGGTGCTAATAATGGCTTAGTCCCATCATCTTTGTAACGAGAGGTGACTAGAATCGTAACAGGTACCTCCTTCAATTCGCGGACCATCTCTTTGATTAATTCCTGTGAACTATCATCAAACCAATGTCCATCTTCCAACTCTATCACCAACGGTCGAATCAATGCCTCTGCTTTAAAAATGGTAATGACGGCAATTATCCTATTTTGATACCGTCCTTTGGCATCCAATTGTTCCCACAATGAATCAGGGTAGCGAATGCCAATTTGAGCAGCTAATATCGACCTCGTTCTTGAAATTTCTAAATAAATCTCCTTTGCTTCTGGATGTTTAATCCTAGCAATATCATTCAGCAACCACTGAAATCTACGCTCAAAAGCTGTTTGATTATCAATCTTAGAATTTTCGGGCGATTGCTCAAAATAATTCTTTAAAAAGAATACAAATGGATTAAATGACTTCCGCAGGATTTGGTCTGCTTGGCAAGAAAACCAAGAGGCGATTCCTTTCTTTTGGAAATGTTTTTTTAATTCAAACGAAATACGACTCTTTCCAATCCCTGCTTCACCATAGACATAGGCTAACCCTAGTCTTTCTTCTTTGAAGACCTTTTTTGTAAATCGTTTTAAGGCTCGTAATTCACTATCTCGACCTACTATTTTACCTGAAAAAACAGGTTCTTCACTTATATTTCGGCCTTTTAACACGTAGGTAGGTACATCGCGCATGATACCCTTGTAAGAAATATCTCCTTTGTGCTTAAAGCGAAAGTTTCTACTTTTTTGAATTTCTTTATCCACTAAAATTTCCCCCCAATCAGCATTCATCATTAGTCTCGCTGCTAAATTGACTCGATTTCCAACGACCGCATACTGACATCGTTCACTCCCACCAACAATTCCCGCATAGGCCACTCCTGAGGTAATACCTATCCGATAGCGTAATTCAGATTTCTTCTTAAGCGAATCTACTGCTCGCTGAATTTCACTTACTAACTCTAATGCTCGCTCTCCATTATTTTCAAAACTAACTGGTGCGCCAAAAAAGCCAACCATTACCCCTCCTTTATCTCCAAAATCTACTTCTTTGAAGTATCCTGAAAAATTATAAAACTCATTCACCACCGTACTTACAAAACTATTTAAGACTTTATGGTCATCTGCTCCTTCAAAAGAAATGAATACGGTAATCACCGACCTAAATTCTCCCTGTTGATTAAAGCGAATAACAGAATCTAATAAGAAGCTTTGCGCTACTTTAACCAATAACTTCTTTTTTACTGCTTTAGGGTAATTAACACTTTTTTCTGGACCAAAATCTTTTATTAATTTGAAAAAATCCTTATTGATAGCCTCAAAATGACCATTCGAGCTAGCTAATTCTTGGTATAGATTTTTAGCTAAAATTATTTCTTGTTCATTCGCAAAATGTTCACTTTCTGCGCAAGCATCAATCGCATCTCCTCTAAAATAAAAAGATTTATGCGCCTTATCTCCAACAATCCCCCACTCTACTTTACCACAGCCTAAACCTATTTTGATACGAATATCAAAGGTCCCGTAGCGCGTTTCCCAAACTTCTTTTTCATCAAATAAATCTCTTAATTCTTGTGCGGTGAGTATAATTTCCCATGGATGACGGACGTCTTTTTCAGGAAAAATAGCGGTAAAGGCATCTCCTGCAAAATAAGGAATAAACCCATTCTTGCGATAAACTAAACTCACCATCGGCTCAAATACTTGATTGAGAATAATGGAAAGTTCTTCTGCCCCTTCGTTACCACGTTCCATTAATGACTCCGTCAAAGGCGTAAAGCCCGACAAATCAATAAACATCGTATAGGCCGAAAAATACCCATGGCTTTTTTTCTGCTCAAATTGATGCTGAATGAAATATGGAATCAAGTTCTTCAAGGGTGAATATTTTCTCGTATTAGTATTGACAAAAATGACTTTGGAAAAGCTTATTTTTTGCCATTTCTTTATTGGCTTTCCTCTAACTTTTTATCCCGAAAAGTTGAAAAACCAAGCTTTAATGAATTTATTTTGTTTGTTTATTAAGCTAACTCAGAATTTAAGGAATAAGTTTAGAACTCATTCCACAAGGGAATTTATTCCTTTTTTCCTTCTAATGGTCGAAATTTACAAAGAATTACTGATGTGGGCGTAGTTTTTTTGTATAATAAACACAGAGTTTTTATTATGATTTGTTTACTTGTTGGATGGATTTAAAGTAGCTCTAAAGAAATTAACTCAAAAATAACTTAAAAAATTTTACTAAAAATGTTAATTTTCGATAAAATTATGGCGCCTTTTTAGAAACTATCCATTGATTTACAGTTACTTTCAAAGAATAAAACGTCTCATATGTCAATCAGAACTTAAGAATACTTTTATTCTTTCTGAAGATTTTCCTAATTTTAACCTTTGGTTCTGCTAGAAAAAAAAATGGAAAACTTTTTTAACGTTTTCATTATTTTTCATCATCATTTATTAAAAAAAAATTATGTCATCACTAAAAGATAATTTCGACAATAAAAAAGAAGCCATCGGTAAAGCTTATGACGATAAGAAAAAAGAACTCAGTAATGATATTGCTGAAACGAAGCAAAGTATCAGCAAAGGAGTAGCTACTGGTAAAAAAGCTGTAAGTAGCTTTTTTAGGAAGTTGATTTGGTCTGTCGTTATTTTAGGGATACTCGCAGGCGTAGGATACCTCATTTTTGCCAATATGAATTATAGTGTTGGTAGTCGAGCTGGTGAATTGATTAAAATTTCTGAAAAAGGGGTCGTTTTCAAAACCTACGAAGGTCAAGTTAGTCTAGGTGGTATGACCATGAGTGGTAGTGGTGCCGATGCCAATATTGGAAATGTGTGGGAATTTTCGGTTACTGATAAAGCTGTTTTTGAAAAAATGGACCAACTTAGAGGTAAAAAGGTTATCCTTACTTATAAAGAAAAATATCGCCCGCTACCTTGGCGGGGTGATACGAAGTATTTGGTGACGGAGGTGCAGGAGAATTAGTTGGCAGTTGGCAGTTTAAGCAAAAAAAGCCTAGTGAATTCCTCACTAGGCTTTTTTATTTTTTGAAAAAATAACCTACCTAAATCCGTTGGGAATTATTTGTAGATTTTTCGATATTCAATTGCACATTGCACACTGCACACTGCCTACTCCCCTTCCTCCTTCTCCTGCTTCACTTCTGGCTTCATCTG
>CALLVC010000436.1 GCA_938010785.1 uncultured Saprospiraceae bacterium | reverse complement strand
ATGGACACTTTTTCCAGCCGCTTTTAATTCTTCGTACATATCTCTTAAAGGTTCTTGGCCTGCACATATCACGACATTGTCAACAGGCAATACCTTAGATTCATCACCAACCGTAATATGCAATCCAGCATCATCAATTTTATTGTACTGTGCCTCACCAATCATATTGACCTTCTTCATAGCTAAACTAGAACGGTGAATCCAACCAGTAGTCTTACCTAAGTTCTTACCGTGCTTTCCTTTAGACCGCTTTAATAAGAAAATCTCTCTCGGAGAAGGTAATGGTTTTGCACCTTCTGGTGCTAAAGAACCACCTTTGGTATAATCCATATCTACGCCCCATTCCGTCATGTAAGCGGATACACTCAAACTAACAGAAGCATGAGACATATCATGTGCTAAATATTCTGCCATATCAAATCCAATACCTCCTGCACCGATAATCGCTACACTTTTTCCAACTGGCTGCTTACGGTATAAAACATCCGCATAGTCTAATACTTTCTTATGGTCGATACCTTCAAGGTCTAAAGTTCTCGGAGTCACGCCCGTTGCTAAAATAATTTCATCGTAGTTACCAGAAACCAACCCTTCGATAGTCGCTCTCAAATTCAAATTTACTTTTACACCGAACTTTTTCAACATCGTTTCATAATAACGAAGCGTCTGTCCATACTCTTCTTTTCCTGGAATCACCTTTGCCATATTAAATTGACCACCAATTTTATTTTCTGCCTCAAATAAGAAAACCTCATGTCCTCTTTCTGCACAAACTTTAGCAGCCTCTAGTCCAGCTGGGCCCGCACCTACTACGGCAATTCTTTTCTTTGTCTTAGCAGGGGTATAGTTTAATAGGGTTTCATGACAAGCCCTTGGGTTCACAATACAAGAACAAACCTGCATAGTGAAAGTATGGTCTAAACAAGCCTGATTACAAGCAATACAAGTATTGATTTCATCTGGCCTATTCTCTATAGCTTTTAAAACCAATTCTGGGTCTGCCAAAAATGGTCGAGCCATAGAAATCATATCACCACAACCATCCGCTAGGACTTTTTCTGCCACATCTGGCATATTGATTCTATTAGTAGCAACTAAAGGAATACTTACCTCGCCCATCATTTTCTTAGTCACCCAAGCAAAACCCGCTTTTGGTACAACTGTTCCGATAGTTGGGACTCTGGCTTCGTGCCAGCCAATTCCCGTATTAATAATCGTCGCTCCTGCTTTTTCTACTTCTTTTGCCAGTTGCACTACTTCATCCCAAGTACTCCCACCATCCACTAAATCCAGCATAGACAAGCGGTAAATAATGATGAAGTTTTCTCCGACAGCTTCTCTTGTTCTACGAATAATTTCCAAGGGGAAACGCATTCTATTTTCGTAAGAACCACCCCACTTATCTGTTCTTTTATTAACTTTAGTAACAATAAACTGATTAATCAAATAGCCTTCCGACCCCATGATTTCGACTCCGTCATAGTTGGCATGTTGTGCCATTTTAGCACAGTGTACAAAATCTTCAATCGTCTTTTCCACCTCTTCACCCGTCAATCCTCTAGCAGGAAAAGGAGAAATAGGTGCTTTCGTATCACTCGAAGAAACATTTTTAGGAGAATATCCATAACGTCCTACGTGCAAAATCTGCATACAAATTTTTCCACCTTCTTTATGAACTGCTTCCGTAACCACTCTATGCTTTTCTGCCTCGGCTTCATTATCAAAAGCATGTCCTGATAAAGCACCACCTTCGACATTTGGCGCAATTCCTCCAGTCACAATTAAGCCAACTTGCCCTCTAGCCCGCTCTGCATAAAAAGCAGCCATTCGTGCATGTCCATTTTCTGACTCTTCCAACATCGTGTGCATAGAACCCATTAAGACTCTATTTTTAAGCGTAGTGAACCCTAAATCTAATGGTTCTAATAACTTCGGGTACTTAGTAGATTTTTCCATGTTTTATTTTTAACGTTCTTTGACAAATATGAATCGCAATTTGTTTGGATAAACATCGTGGATAAAAGTACAGTTATTTTTGCGAAAATTCGCTAACCTTAATAAAATATAAACTTAAACTAGCCTATTTTGTGCTGGTTGTGCTATCCTGTAAATGTAATTATTAGTTTATTTTTTTTCAAAATGTGCACCAACTCATAATTAGTTTAAAATTTCAGAAAAATTATTTTTTGATGCCCTCCCGTCCGCTTTGCGGTTCACGAACTTTGTTCGCTCATACAAAATCAAATAATAACCTACCGATAACGAATAATCGCCCAATCCTTGCGAATAATAATGTGGTCAGTTTCAAGGTCAAAAAGCTTCCCTCTTTGTAGTACTCTTTAAATTATCAATAAGGGTCCACATCCACATTAACCCGCACCGAAGTATACCCTTCTTTCTGTGCCAACATCTGATTGGCTTGCAGGACGGTATCCTTTACCATTTTGATTTGTTTGCTATTTTTTCCAAGCTTTATCAACACATCCAATAAGTAGCTACCTCTCACTCTCGGAATAGAAGGCACCGCAGGACCAATTACCATTGTTCCTAATTTATCTTTCAAAAATTTCACATAGAAATAGCCTGCTTCATTGAGGGTTCGTGGCTTTTTATGCTTTAAGGTAATTTGAATCAAGCGATAAAAAGGTGGGTATAGGAAATCTTGGCGCTCAATGATTTCTCTTTTGAAAAGACTGATATAATTATTCTCAATGACATCCTTTAAAACGGGATGGTCTACATCAAAAGCTTGGATAATCACCAAACCTTGTTTCTTTTTTCGACCCGCTCGACCACTCACTTGGGTCATCAATTGATACCCTCTTTCACTCGCTCTAAAATCGGGAAATTGTAGTAAATGGTCTGCACTTAAAACACCAACGACACCTACATTATCAAAGTCTAGCCCTTTGGTAATCATTTGCGTACCGACTAAAATATCTAAACGCTTTTCTTCAAAATCGTTGATAATTTTAGCATGCGCGTTTTTAGTCCGAACGGTATCAAAATCCATTCGACCAATTTTCGCATCAGGCAGGTAAATTTTTATTTCATCCTCTATTTTTTGCGTCCCAAAACCAGTCATTTGTAACTCAATACTACCACAAGCTGGACAAACTTTGGGAATAGATTCGCTGTGTCCACAATAATGACAACGAAGGTTATTTGTAAATTTATGATAGGTCAAACTGACATCACAGTTCACGCATTCTTGATGCCAAGCACAAGTCACACAGCGCAAAGAAGGGGAGTGCCCACGACGATTTTGAAATAAAATAGCTTGCTCTCCTCTTTCAAAAGCTAACGCTAATGCATCAATTAAAACGGAGGTAAACAAACCCTTCATTTTCTTCTTTTTGTACTCGTCCTTTTTATCTACTAATACAATCTGTGGCATCTCTACCCCACCAAACCGTTCGGGCATTTCGACCAATCCATATTTTCCTGCGGATATATTTTGATAAGTTTCGATAGAAGGTGTTGCAGTTCCAAGTAGTACTTTAGCGCCATGAATATGCGCCATGTAGACTGCTGTATCTCGTGCATTATATCTAGGTGCAGGATTGGTTTGCTTATAAGAAGGGTCATGTTCTTCGTCTACAATAATTAATTGCAAATTGCTGTAAGGCATAAACATAGCAGAGCGAGCGCCCAAAACTAATGGTACACCTGCCTTGACATTTTTCCAAACTTCTACTCGCTGATTATCATTGATTCTTGAATTATAGACATTGATTTGGTCCCCGAAAATCTTTTCCAAACGCATAATAATTTGCGTGGTCAAAGCGATTTCAGGAATCAAATAAAGTACTTGACCTCCTTTTGCGATAACTTCTTTAATCAATTCTACATAAACTCTAGTCTTTCCACTTCCTGTCACTCCGTGTAATAAAGCAACATTTTTATCTTTAAAAATAGTTTTTATTTCTGCAAGCGCACGTACTTGTTGTTCGGCTAATTCTGACGTTTCTATCAATTCATCTTCGTAGCCACCTATCCGACTGACTTCTTTTTCATAAAGTTCAAAAATTCCTTTTTTGGCAATGGCTTTTAGCACAGAGTTGTCAACGTTTCCTTTTTTATAAATATCCGATTTACGTACAAATTCTTGCCCTCTTTCTAACTGCAAATAGGCCATTAATGCTTCCATTTGTCGCTCCGCTTTAGCGACTTTATCAAAAGCAATTTGTAGTTGTTCTCTATTGGATTCGTAAGGTTCAGCTAGTCGAACACAAGCTATTTTTTTAGGTTTATATTTTTCTTTGAGCGTTTCTTTTAAATAAATTACTCGTTTTTCTAGCAATTTATTGATGACTGGATAAATTGTTTTTTGATTTAAAATTGCCTGAACTTCTTCGATTTTCAGTTCGTTTTGAATAGTTAAAGCCTCTGCAATCAAATATTCCTTATCATTTAACACTTCAAAATTATCATCAAAGACAGGACTTAAGGTAATCGTCGTTTCACTGTTCAATTTTAAGCCAGCAGGCAAAGCGGCATTCATCACCTGTCCTACCGTACAACAATAATATTGAGCAATCCACTGCCATAATTTATATTGTTGTGGACTAATAATAGGAATGCCATCAATAATTGAAAAAATAGGTTTCGGCTTATGAGCCGTAGGTTCATTATGGTGAATATCAACAACTAATCCTGCGTATAATTTACTTTTACCAAATTGCACTTCTACCCGCATCCCAAAGGCTAAATCAGCCACTAATTCATCGGGAACGATGTAAGTATACGCCTTGGGCACTGCTATCGGAATAATCACCGTAGCAAAAGTAGCTTCTGATAAAACTGGATGGAAAGGTAGTTGACTCAATAAATTATTTTGTGTAGTTGGGAATTTTAGACATACTCTTATATCCACACAAAAATAAGCATAATTCATTTCTTTTCTAATCACAAAAACACTTCAGCTAAACCTTTTCAATGAATTACTGTTTCCCTATCCTGAGCAGATAGTAAGAATTTCAACCAAACAAATAATTTTATTTAAACTAAGTGGCAGGAAAAACGCACATAGAACCAGCATTACTAGAATTATATATTCTAGGAATTACTACCGATGAGGAAAGTAAGGCGATAGAGGTATATTTAGCACAAAATCCCGCTATTGCCAAAGAGATAAGGGAAAGTCAAAGCGCGATAGAAGACTTTGCGATGGAGTACGCAATGGAGCCGCCGAAAAAATTAAAAGGGAAAACATTAAGTTCCATTCAATCAACTTCAACTTCTCAAATTGAACCAACCGTAAATCCAAAAATAAATGGGAGTTGGTTGACAGGCATAGCGGCTATTTTTGCATTAGGCTTTGGTCTAATGACTTTTTTGCTTTACCAGCAACAATCTAATTTACAAAATCAAATAGCTACGCTCGAAAATAAAGTCGATAAGCTACAAGGTCAAAATACGCAATTGGTTAATCAAAAAACACAGATTAACCAGCAATTTGCCGTTTTAAAAGACATCAACACTAGCCACATACATTTACGAGGGTCTAGTCTATCTCCTAAAGCATTAATCGTTGTTTATTGGAATGAAATAGATAAGAACGCCTATTTAAATGTAGTGGACTTCCCAGAGATACCAGCAGATAAATCATTGCAATTGTGGGCAGATGTAGAAGGAGAAATGGTAAATATGGGCGTTTTAGAAACAGGAAAAGACGAACTACTTAAAGTTCCTTATATCCCAAAGGCAGAATCCTTAAATATCACTTTAGAGCCTAAAGGGGGAAGTGACAAGCCTAATGTCGCTCAACTTTATGCCAATGGCAAAATGTTATAAGTTTAAACCTACTATAAAAAACAAATCGATACCAAGACTGAATTTGATACCGATTTATTCTCCTCAAGGGAAATGATAATGTAGTGTTCTATTAATCAGCGTCTACTACATCCAACGCTTTCACTAAATAAGTCAAAGAGAAAGGAAGTGCCAACCAAAACCATTCGTTCATCCAAATCAACATAGCAATCATTATCAAAGTAGAGACGACAAATAGTCCCCAATATTTTCCAGTTCCTGCTGCAGTAGCCATAATATTAAAATTTTAGTATTTGATTATTATTGAGATTAGAGCATAAAGAACGCTTCGTTAAGAGAATAAAACTTGTTGACAGTTAACAATCTGTATAAAGTCTCTATTCTCTCAATTCCACAAGTGGAATGGTCTCTAATCTCTACTCTATTTTATTGAGGCACAAAATTAAGACTTATTTAGCTAATAAACCATTAAAAAATAAGTCGCTATAATTTAATCCATTTCGCCCCTTTCTGACTAGATTTCACCACCTTATTCACAAATTCCATTCCTCTTACCCCATCAGCAACTGTTGGGAAGTCTTCAAACATCGGGTCTACCTTCGTGCCATCAATTCTAGCTCGGATACATTTAGCGAAATTTTTATAAATCGTCGCAAATGCTTCTAAATAACCTTCTGGGTGTCCTGCTGGGATTCTTGTATTCTCTGTAGATTCAGGATATAATCCTTCGCCACCTGTTCGTAAGATTTGCATTGGTTTATCTAACCATTTTGTAATCAAAGTATTTGGCTCCATTTGGTGCCATTCGATACCACCTTTTTCCCCATAAACTCTGATATTCAAAGCATTTTCTTCTCCCGCAGATATTTGACTTGCGTGTAAAACCCCTTTTGCGCCATTATTAAATCGCAATAAAATATTACCGTCATCATCCAATAAACGACCATCGACAAAAGTGCTTAAATCGGCACACAATTCCGAAATCTCTAAGCCTGTGATATATTCCGCTAAATTTTCTGCATGCGTACCAATATCGCCAATCGCTCCCGCTACACCTGACCGCTTCGGGTCAGTTCTCCAAGCCGCTTGCTTTTGGTCAGAATCTTCTAATTTGGTAGACAACCAGCCTTGCGGATATTCGACGACCACTTTTCTAATCTTCCCTAGGTCTCCATGCTTCACCATTGCTTTAGCCTGTTTCACCATTGGGTAGCCCGTATAATTATGCGTCAGTGCAAAAATTAACCCCGTCTTTTCGACCGTACTTTGCAACGTCTTTGCCTCTCGCATATTAAAACAAAGTGGCTTATCGCAAATCACATGAAAGCCATTGTCCAAAGCCATCTTAGCAGGTCCGTAATGTACATGATTAGGCGTTACGATAGACACAAAATCCATCCGTTCTCCTAGAGGTAATTTTTTTTCTGCTTTAATCATCTCGGCATAACTGCCATATACTCTATTAGCTGGTAGATGTAATTCTTCGCCAGATGCCTTAGACCGTTCTGGATTACTACTAAAAGCACCACAGACCAATTCTATCTCTCCATCTAATGCTGCTGCCATTCTGTGAACGCCACCAATAAAGGCACCGATTCCACCACCAACCATTCCCATTCGTATTTTTCGACTCATTTTGATTATATTTTAAATTTTAACAATAGGGTTCTATAAAACCGTCAAAACTAATCCATTTTTTTTAAATGTAAAAAACTAATTCAAAATTCTTTGGTAGTACATGCTTTAGCCAAAGATTTTTTTGACTAACAAAAGGCGTTTATTTTTATTGCGTTCATTAGATTCAGTTTTCCTATTATTAATCTTTCAAATAATAATTTTATACTAATTTTAGAATTATTCTTTTCAATAAGTATCAAACCAAAATTTTATTTATACATTATTTCGATTTGGTATTTACAAATTTTAAATAATCACATGGAATTAACGAACCAAATTCACCCAACTCCAGAACAAATTCAAACTATCATTAAAGAATATCCAGCAGGTCAACCCGTCGTCATGATTAATCTGCTTCGGTATAAAGACAAAACTGGAAACGGCGAAGAAACAGGAGAGGCGGCATATGCTAGATATGGTCAAAATGTCTTACCATTTATGAAAAAAGTAGGTGCTCGGCTATTGTGGCGTGGTGATGTCAAACATACGGTGATTGGAACTGCGGAAGGACAACCACATGTCATGTTATTGGTAGAATACCCATCTATCCAAAAGTTTATCGAAATGACTAGCGACCCAGCCTATCTAAAAGCAGCCGAAGACCGAACTTTGGGCCTTGAATATGGTGGATTAATGGCTTCTACAACGGTTTATAAAGGGGCTTAAATAATACCGTGTTCATCAAACGATGCCTGTCTACCGACAGGCATCGTTTACTAATAAGGGAATTCATTTTTTTCAAAACAAAACGATAAAACTAATTAACATGAAAGTATTTGTACTCATTACCGCAGTTATTGAATTGTTAGCAGGAGCGGTCTTTTTTTTCGCCCCTCATTTAATTCCAGATTTGGCCAATGCCAATCCGTTATCTACTACGCTGGCTAAAATGTATGGAGGTGCTGCTCTTGGATTAGGGCTATTTGCTTTACACGTTTGGCGGCACATGCGAAGTCAAGTCATGCAAAAAGCATTTTTAAACTCCTTCCTTCTTTTTCATTTAGGCGTTTCAGCGGCTGGTTATTTTGGCTATAGTAATGGGGCATTTAAGGACCTTTCCGCCTGTATATTGCATTTAATTTTAGGTTTAGTTACGGCTTATTTTCTTTTCCAAAAAAGAGGTGTCGCTGTCGAGAATGTTTAAATGCTAAAAATCAGGCCTATTAAAACACCATTTCTCCTATTTTGTTAATCTAATAAAGAAAGTACATTTTTAAATATATTCGTATGGCATTAATGAGATTTTTCAAGACCCCTAAAAACCAAAAGTTTGATTATAAACCACGGTATTGGGACCCTAAAAAGGAAGCATTAGAGGAACGTTTAAGTAAGTATGATGAGGCTAAAAAAGGGGATACCAACGCTGTAAAAAATCGATTAAAAAAAGGATTTAAGGGCAAAGGTTCAAGTATGGATTTTCGGCAAACGAGAGCTATCCGAAACAAAGAATTGAAACGGTCCAATCGCGTATTATTAATGGTCGTTATTGGATTAATAATCATAGCCTATATCTTGTTTGAAGTATACTTAACAGAAATTGTGGATATGATGGAATAAAGAAGGTTTAGCGCATTGCCAAATGGTGTTTTTATATTTACTTTTGAGAAATTAAGTAAACACGTAGTGGAATAACATAAAATGCCTAATATTTTATCTTTCTTTCACTTCTAATCAAAAAAGCAAAATATATATGGCTGATGTGATTCAGCTTCTACCAGATTCTATAGCCAACCAAATTGCAGCAGGAGAAGTGATTCAACGTCCAGCTTCAATGGTTAAAGAATTATTGGAGAATGCCATTGATGCGGGAAGTACGAGTATAAAGTTAATTGTCAAAGAGGCAGGAAAGACACTGGTGCAAGTGATTGATAATGGATGTGGCATGTCTGAAACAGATGCAAGAATGTGTTTTGAACGCCATGCCACTTCTAAAATCCGTGAATCCAAGGATTTATTTGCCATTCGGACTATGGGTTTTCGAGGAGAAGCCTTAGCCTCTATTGCTGCGATTGCACAAGTAGAAATGCGAACAAGGCGGCAGATAGATGAGTTGGGTACTAGAATAGTGATGGAAGGGTCAGAATTAAAAACCCAAGAAGCTTGTCAATGTGTAACAGGCACTAACTTATCCATCAAAAATCTTTTTTATAACGTTCCTGTTAGGCGAAGATTTTTAAAATCTAATACCGTTGAAATGCGCCATATCATGGACGAATTTCAGCGAGTAGCTATCGCCAACCCTGATATATTCTTTTCCCTTCATCATAATAATTCAGAAGTTTTTCATTTACCTGCGGGGAATCTACGACAGCGCCTAGTGGGCATATGGGGCACCAATGCCAATAAAAAGTTAGTGCCACTTAGTGAAGAAACAGATGTTATCAAAATATATGGGTTTATCGGAAAGCCTCAGTTTTCTAAGCGAACGAGGGGAGAACAATTATTTTTTGTCAATCATCGCTTCATCAAAAGTGGCTATCTGAATCATGCAGTAATGGCTGCCTATGAAGATTTATTACAAAAAGATACTTATCCATTGTATGCTATTTTCATAGAAATGGACCCAGATAGGATTGACATTAATGTGCATCCAACCAAGCAAGAAATAAAGTTTGATGATGAGCGATTGGTTTATAATTATTTAAAAGTAGCTATTCGGCACGCCTTAGGGCAGAATAGTATTACACCGATGTTAGATTTTGACCAAGAAGTTGGTTTATCACAACCAACCTTGGCTTCTTCTTTTGGAAGTCGGATAAATCAAAATAAACCCTCTTCTAACCAAGGTAATTCGATAGGAGGAAGTTATAATCCCAACACCCCTTCCGAGACAGGTGGAGAACGAGATGCGAATAACTTAAAAAACTGGCGAAAGCTATATGAAGGAATAGAGATGTTTGATGATGCAGAATCTACTTCAGACAGTGAAGGAGAAGATAGTACACCTGACGGAGCAATAACAATAGAAAGTAAGTGGTCAAGTGCATCTGAGCTGGATGATGCAGAAAAAAGTTTTTCCACCAATCAAAAAGCACCTTACCAAATACACTCTAGGTTCATAGTGAGTCATATCAAATCAGGATATATGCTGATTGACCAACAAGCAGCCCATGAGCGAATTTTATTTGAGCATTATTTATTCATGCTGCAAGACCAGCAAGCACCTACGCAAAAAGAATTATTCCCCAAGTCTGTAACCGTCTCTCCAATACAGGCGCCAATTTTAAGAGAAATCTTACCTCAAATAAATCTATTGGGTGTAGACATTCAAGAAAAAGGAGCAGGAGAATTTGTCATACATGGGATGCCAGCAGATTGGCGAGGCACTACAGATGAACAAAAATTAGTAGAGACCTTACTCGAGCAATACCAATCCAACGTTGATTTAGATTTAGGTATCAATGAAAAGATAGCACGTTCTATGGCAAGAAGTGGAGCTATAAAAAAAGGGCAATCGCTCACGATTCCAGAAATGAAAGAGTTAATTGACCAACTTTTTGCCTGCGAAACTCCGTTCAAAAGTCCATTTGGTCGAAATTGCTTTATAACTTACGATTTAGATGAACTGGACAAGTCCTTTTCTAGTTAAACAAAAGGAGATAAAGATTCAATTTGTATTGGAGCTGACTTAATAATAAAAATTATGCAAAGATTTACGGGAGTAGTAAAGCACCTTATCATTATCAATGTGCTCTTTTTTATTGCCAAACAAGGCTTAGGGCTAGATTCTTTTGCGCTCTATTTTCCTGAAACGGAGCATTTTCAACCTTATCAAATTATCACGCATATGTTTATGCACGGTAACTTGATGCATATTTTATTCAACATGTTTGCCTTATGGATGTTTGGCAGCGCAGTAGAATCGGTATGGGGTTCTAAAAAGTTCCTTGCATTTTATTTGATGGCTGGATTAGGAGCCGCATTATTTACCATAGGAATTGATTATTATCAATATTTAAATTCAACGGATACCTTTTATTACAGTGCTATGTTGGGTGCCTCTGGGGCAATTATGGGGGTGTTAGTAGCTTTTGGCATGTTATTTCCAAATGCAGAATTGATGTTATTGTTTTTTCCTGTTCCTGTAAAAGCAAAATATTTCATTCCAGTAATAGTAGGGATGGACATATTTTCAGGTTTAACTGGAGTTTCCATATTCAGTCCTAGCAATACTGCTTATTGGGCACACGTTGGAGGAGCACTGACAGGTTTGCTCTTAGTTTTGTATTTTAGGAAAACACAATTCGATAATAATCGTTGGAATTAATAATAGGCACGAACTAAGAAATTTGATAAAAGGAAAGGAAGTCCTTATTTTTGAGGACAGATAAAGGTTGTAAAAAACTCAACCAAAGGAAAAAACGGATTAAGCAATGTTAGATTCAATATGGAAAGATATTAAGAAGGAATTCTCTTATGGGAATATGGTCACTCGCATCATTTTTGTAAATGTAGGCTTCTTTCTATTTATTTACCTTGTCAAATTAATTCTTCGTGGGATTCACGGAGGTGCGTCATCTTTTGATGTTGCTTTTGAGAATTTCTCTAATTTCTTTTCTCTTTCAGGTAATTTATTTTTTGATTTAACACATCCTTGGGTATTCTTCACCCATATGTTCCTACATTTTGGTTTCTTTCATATTCTCTGGAATATGCTTTTCTTATACTGGTTTGGTCGCATAGTAGGAGATTTCATCGGCAATCAAAGAGTATTGCCGTTATATCTATTAGGAGGCTTAGCAGGTGCTATTTCTTATGTAGTCTTTGCCAATGTAGCATATGGAGGACAAGGCTTTGCCTACGGTGCATCAGGAGCAGTTAATGCTATAGTTGTGGCAGCAGCAGTTATATCTCCTGATTACATTATTCGCTTACTCTTTTTTGGAGATGTAAAATTAAAATTCATCGCAGCCATAGTTGTGCTTTTAAGCATCATGGGTATAGCGGATTTAAATAATACAGGCGGAAATATAGCACACTTAGGCGGCGCGTTATTTGGCTGGTTTTTTATTTTAAAATTACGTGAAGGTTCGGATTTATCTACTGGCATCAATAAGGTTTTAAATAAGATAACTAATTTTTACAAAGGCATTCCTGAAAAGTCTAAAACCAAATCAAGAAAAGGCCCTAGAATGGCTTACAAAAATCCGAATAAGAAACAAGCTAAAGGCAATGCAGCATCTGATGCAGTAGACTTGTCTCATCAAGAACAAATTGATTTTATTCTGGATAAAATAAAGCAATCGGGCTACGAAAGTCTCAGTGCGGCAGAAAAAGAATTTTTATTCAACGCTAGTAAAAAATAGCTTTCCCCAATCCTTAAAACTTGACTTTCCAACGCATGGAAAAGACATTGCGGTCGCTCAACTTACTACTCATTTTTATTACTTTTATTAGTTACCTGTCTCCTTTTGTTGACCCTTCTTCTTTTTGGCTGTTTTCTTTTTTTGGAATGGCTTATCCTTGGTTACTCATCCTTAATCTTATTTTTGTTCTATTTTGGTTGTCTTCCAAAAACTGGTATTTTTTCTTTTCACTAGGCTGCATATTAGTTGGCCTAAACCATTTTCAAAGCTTTATTGGACTTAATAATTCATTACCCGAAGAAAAAGAAGAAATTACCATCATGACCATGAATAGCATGGGTTATCAGAAAATAAAAGGGGACAAAAAAACTAAATTTAAGGACTTACTTACGAAGCATCGTCCAGAGGTTGTCGCTATCCAAGAGGGATTTACAAACGACCATCCTAGCGTTCTAAAAGATTATCCGTATAATCATCGCCCCGTAGGGTCAGTCCTTTGTATTTATTCTAAATTTCCTTTTATCAACAAAGGAAACTTAGACATTAGTGAAAATAAGTCAAATGGCTGCATATTTGTAGACATCAAAGTAAATGGTCAAATCATTCGACTTTATAACATGCATCTGCAATCCAATAAAGTAAGTGCAGATGCTTCAAAATTAAAGAAAGAAGCAGATATTCAAACGAAAAAAACTTGGCTGAATATCAAAGGAATCTTAGGAAAAATAAGCAGAGCAGCTTCCACGAGGTCTGCACAAGCCAGAGCGATTATTAGCCATTTTCAAAAAAGTAAATATCCAATTATTGTCTGTGGAGATATGAACGATACCCCCTTATCTCATAACTACAAACGCTTCTCAAGAGTGTTACACGATGGATTCAAAGAAAGAGGAGTGGGACTCGGTACAACTTATAATGAAACCATCCCATTGCTGAGAATAGATTATATTTGGACCGCAAAACAGTTTAAGGTCAATAGTCATGAAATCATCAAGGAGAACTTTTCTGACCATTATCCAGTTATTAGTAGAATTCAAGTTATTCAGAATAGAGAATAGAGAGGAGAGAATAAGACCATTCTACAAGTAGAATTGAGAGAACAGAGAGGAGTGTTCGTTAAGAAGGGCGTAAAATTGTTTTAACCTAAAAATCTTCTCTATTCTATTCTATTCTATTCACATAGATGAAACAATAAAGCATTTTTCATCGTCTATAAAAACTTTAGCTTTGCGGCTTAAATAGAACAAAATCAGTATTTTAAAAGCATTTTAAAAATCAAAATTGACAAGATAATGTCTGCTCAACTTAAAGTCTACAACAGTTTAACAAGACAGAAAGAAATTTTCAAACCTATCAACGAAGGTGCTATTGGCATGTATGTATGTGGCCCTACTGTTTATAGTGATGTCCATTTAGGAAATTGTCGAACCTTTGTCAGTTTTGATGTGATTTACAGATATTTACTACACTTAGGGTATAAAGTCCGTTATGTACGAAATATCACCGATGTAGGACATTTAGAAGGTGATGCGGACACGGGAGCAGAAGATAAAATTTCCAAAAAGGCTAAACTAGAGCAACTTGAACCAATGGAAGTGGTGCAAAAGTACATGAATGGCTTCCACGATATGATGGCTGTTTTCAATACCCTTAAACCCAGTATTGAGCCTAGAGCGACAGGACATATAGTAGAACAAATCGAGATGGTACAATCCATCATTGACAATGGTTTTGCCTACGAAAAAAACGGTTCCGTTTATTTTGACACGGTCAAACTAGCAAAAGAAGGAGACTATGGTAAATTATCAGGTCGAGTCATTGAGGAACTATTAGTAGAAACTAGAGATTTAAAAAATCAAGACGAAAAAAGACATCCCTCTGATTTTGCTATATGGATAAAAGCAGCTCCAGAGCATTTGATGCACTGGAATTCTCCTTGGTCGGTGGGTTTTCCTGGTTGGCACTTGGAATGTTCCGCAATGAGCACTAAATATTTAGGCAATAATTTTGATATTCATGGTGGAGGAAACGATTTAAAATTCCCACACCACGAAAACGAAATTGCTCAAAATTATGGGTCTTGTAATTGTCAGCCAGCCAACTATTGGTTACATACCAATATGTTATTGATGAATGGCAAGAAAATGTCTAAAAGTATTGACCCCGAAACAGGTATCTCTAACTCTATCGCACCGGGTGAATTATTCACAGGAGACAATCCAAACATTTCGAAGGGGTATAGTCCAATGGTGGTAAGATTCTTTATGCTCCAATCTCATTATAGCAGTACGCTTGACCTCACAGATGCAGCTTTATCCGCTGCGGAGAAAGCTTACCGTCGATTAATGGAAGGAAATAAAGTATTACAGGAATTATCACCTACTGGAAAAGAAAGCGCAGGAGATTTAGATAAGGAAATAAATGATTTAATTGACTTAGCTTTCGCTGAAATGAGTGATGATTTTAATGCGCCAAAAGCATTAGCTCGATTATTCGAATTAGTTCCAAAAATCAACGGTCTAAAAGCAGGTCACTTAGCGTTTGACCAAATTGCAGTTAGTACAATAGAGCGTCTAAAAACAACCTTTAATACCTTTATATTTGATATCTTTGGTTTAAAAGATGATACCATTGCAGGAGGAGGAGATGGCGAATACGAAACGTTAGATGGCTTAATGCAAATGGTTATTAAGATACGACAAAATGCTCGTCAAAATAAAGATTGGGGGACAGCAGATACCATCAGAGACACCTTAAAAGCCTTAAAACTTCAGTTGAAAGATGGCAAAGAGGGAACAGAATGGTCGAAGGAATAATTAGCTTATTCTATAAATTAAAAAAGGGGTTTTAGTCAATTGACTAAAACCCCTTTTTTAATTAAAAAAACGCTTATTGTAATGGCGCACTAGAAGAAGCCTCTAAATTTAACACCAAAGCAATATCATTGCTAATAACTTTATCCTTTGCTAAGCCCACAATAGAACCAGAACCATATTCGATTCCCCATTGCGTTCTATCAATCACAAAAGAAGGACTAACCGCAGTTAATTTATTATCAACAACTGCTACATTAGCAGGAAAAGTAATGCTTTTAGACACCCCTTTCATAGTTAAATTTCCAGTAATATTATGAGTTGCATCTGCTACTTCTGTCGTAGGAGTAGTGCCTGTAATAATAAAAGTTGCTGTTGGAAATTTTTCTATATCAAAAAAGTCAGCATTTTTTAAGTGTCCTTCTAACTTTTCTTTACCTTTTCCAGCTTCCAAATCGGTATTCTCAATAGATTTCATATCAATAGTGAATTGACCACCAACAATATTAGCTCCTTTAGCTTTAATATCGCCTAAAGCAACACTAATGATACCCGAGTGAGAACTTCCTCCAACTACCTTAGACCCTGTCCAATTTAATGTTCCTTTATTTAAATTATAAGTAGCAAGCTCACCACTTGCGGCAGCGGCAGGTGCTGCTGCTGCAGTTTTTTCAGGAGTTTTTGCTTCTGTAGCTTCTACTTTTTTACCTTCTGGGCTGCTACATGCAACAACCAATAACAAAAAGAAAAATGATACTAAATTAATAGTAGCTTTCATTGTTTGACAATTTAATGATGAAATAAAAATAGGTCTTTGATAATTTTCTTCGATAAATCAAAGCAACTTTTCATAGAACCTTAAAAGTTATGATTTGCAAAAGTAATGGGTTTAGCTATCAGGTAAGTAAAAAACGATAGCTTTTGATAAATATTGATAAAAAAAGGTAGGGAACTTTGTTATTTCCTATTTAAGTCGTCTAGAAAAGCAATCGTTTCTGACAAATCCGCTAAAACGCTATAATTTTTATCAGACTGCACATTCTGACTAACAACTTGATATCCTGATAATAAAATTTGAGTATCGGGGAAAGTAGTAGCCAAACTATCCACGTAGTCCTTTACCAGAGGCTTAGTAAAAGTTTCTGAGATAATGGTGTAAATGAATTCTGGGCGATGTATCTGGTAAGCATCTTTTAAATCCGTCAAAGAAATATAATTGCCAATATAGACTACTTTAAACTTTCTTGATTTAAGCAAATAATGCATAAACAACAAACTCAATTCCTGGCTTTCTCCCTCAGGTAAATAA
>CALLVC010000435.1 GCA_938010785.1 uncultured Saprospiraceae bacterium | reverse complement strand
GAGTAATTTATAGCTATCTTTTCTCGCTATTTTTCACCAAAAAATAAATCAATAGCGGTGCTATTCATTGATTTTTTGGCAAAAACTATCAAAAA
Organism: uncultured Saprospiraceae bacterium; assembly: GCA_938010785.1. Lineage (GTDB taxonomy): Bacteria > Bacteroidota > Bacteroidia > Chitinophagales > Saprospiraceae > JAFMDF01. The sequence continues at coordinate 12,969 of CALLVC010000435.1, read as the reverse complement.
AATCTTAGCTCTAAATTTTACCCGATTAATCAACCCGTATTACTTAATAGCAATTTTCTAAGTTTTAAACAATGTTATTGATAAAACTGTTAATCTTATCAAAGATTTTTGCTATTATTACACGACTATCATAAAATTACACAAATAAGAAAAATGAGCCTAAATCCACCTTCGTTCAGAGAATATTCTCCAGCGTTAATGTCAATATTACCTATGCTGTATGCAGCTTGGTCAGATATGGTATTGACACCTAGTGAAGTTAAATATTTATCCAAAAAGGTAGATACCTTAAATTTCCTTTCGGAAGAGGAACAGCAAATGGTAAAAACGTGGATGAACCCTAGAAATCCACCAACTCGCCAATTATTCCTTCATTGGGAATCAACGATTGTAACTGCTGCTAAAAAACTGCCTGTTCAATCTAGAAAATCTCTAGTTGATTTAGGACTAGCTATGGCACAAAAAAGTGCAAAAGTCAATAAATTGTCTAATTGGGATAACAAAGAGGTCAAATTAGTCTTAGAGGATTTAGAGGAAAAATTAAACTTAGTTACTTGGGATACTTATCAACGGATTTTTCCCGAAGATACACCAGACCTGGAACATAGTCATGCATTTCCTATTGAAAACATGACCAAGAAATTAGATGGTGACACCCATGAACTACGAAATAAAGTGAAACGCTTCTTTCAAGACCCAGTTTTTGATTTTAAACCAAGACCAAACAAGGCTCAAAAAAGGAAGACTGTATTACAATGGACCCAGATGATGGCAGACCAAGGATATGGAAGTTCCGCTTTCCCTAAAGAATACGGTGGTTGGGATAGTATGAATGACTATTTAGCAGTCTTCGAGACTTCAGGTTATTTTGACCTTAGTTTGAGTATTAAATTCGGAGTTCATTTTGGCTTATTTGGTGGAAGTGTATTTTGGTTAGGCACCAAAAAGCATCATGAAAAATATTTAAAGGATATAGGCACCATGGCTTTGCCGGGATGTTTTGCCATGACAGAAACTGGGCATGGTTCCAATGTCAGAGGTTTGGAGGTAACGGCTACTTATGATGCCGATACGGATGAAATAATCATTAACTCGCCAAATTTACAGTCTGGAAAAGAATATATTGGCAACGCTTTGGATAGTAAAATGGCATCCGTTTTTTGCCAATTGATTGTGAATGGTGAAGGGCACGGAGTCCACGCTGTATTGGTTCGTTTAAGAGACGACAATCATAAATTATTACCGGGCATAAAGGTAAAGGATAATGGTTATAAACTTGGGCTAAATGGGGTGGATAATGGTAGAATTTGGTTCGATAATGTTCGAGTTCCAAGAGAAAATCTATTAAATAGATATGGTTCAATTAATGATAAAGGAGAATACGAGAGTCCAATTGCCAATCCTTCTAAGCGATTTTTCACTATGCTTGGCACCTTAGTAGGTGGACGTGTTGGTGTTCCCAAAGCAGGGTTAAGTGCGGCAAAAACGGGTTTAAGTATAGCTATCAAGCATGCTTTAAAAAGAAGACAATTTGGAAGAAGTACGACCGCACCAGAAATGCTCTTGTTAGATTACCCTAGTCATCAACGGAGATTGATGCCATTACTAGCAAAAAGCTATGCCCTTACTTTTGCTTTAAATTATTTATGTAAAAGATATGTCAATCGCAGTGAAGAGGACATTCGAGAAATAGAAACTTTAGCTGCAGGTATGAAATCCTATGCTACCTGGTTTACTACTCAAACCTTACAAGAATGCCGAGAAGCATGTGGCGGTAAAGGATATTTGGCAGAAAATAGATTAGCGGACCTAAAGGCCGATTCTGACATCTTTACCACTTTTGAGGGAGATAATACCGTTTTAATGCAATTAGTAGCTAAAGGTGTGCTAACCACCTTTAAAGAAACCTTCCACGATGAAGGGATGATGGGTATTTTGCGATTCGCTGGAAAAAGAGTAGGTACTACCCTTGGGGAGAAAAATCCTTTAGCAATTAGAAATGCAGATAAAGAGCATTTGTTAAGTGCAGATTTTCAAGTATCTGCCTTCAAATATCGGGAAGATACTTTAACCTATTCTGTTGGCCAACGATTACGAGGCTTAATCAAAAATGGGATGAGTTCATATGAAGCCTTTTTAAGGTGTCAGACTCAATTATTGGCTTTGGCCAATGCTTTTGTAGAAGTAAAGGTTTTGGAGCATTTCATGATAGCTATTGAACAAGAAGCAGATAAAGATTTAAAAAATGCCTTAAGGAAATTATGTAATCTATATGCCCTACATACGATTGAATCTCATAAAGGCTGGTACTTAGAGGTAGATTATATGGCTGGAGCCAAAACAAAGGCTATTAGAAGGGTTATAGATGATTTGTGTGCGGAGGTTCGAAAAGATGCTTTATGCTATGTAGAAGCTTATGGCATTCCTGATGATTTGTTGGGCGCGCCGATTGCGATTAATCAGTAAGCTTACAATAAAAAAGACCTCGTTTCTAAGGTAGAAACGAGGTCTTTTATAAAAAAATATTTTACCATTCTATTTTCGAAGCCCGCCCTTCAACTCATCTTGTAAAACCTTCAATGCTGCCCAATCTCCTTTAGCTGCCATAGCTGCTTGCTCTCCCCACGTAGTAGGTTTGTGCATTCTGAATCTTGGACCTGCCTTTTCTAGAATTCCGTTTAATCGAGTGACACTACTTCTAGATAATTTTGCAAAAGTATCAATACCATCTGCTTTAAGTAATTGTTCTATTTTAACACCAATACCTTCAATTCTCTTCAGGTTATCAGGTCGTTTTTTGGCAGTCACCTTTCTTGTTCTAGGTTTTGCTGGCGCTTTTTTAACAGTCGTTGGTTTTTTAGCCACTGGTGCTTTTGCAACTGCTTTCTTCACCGGCGCTGCTTTTCTAGTAACTGTAGTTTTCTTGGCTGCTGGTGCCTTTTTAGTTACTGGTTTCTTCGCTGTTGTAGGCTTTTTAGCTACTACTTTTTTTGCTATTGGCTTTGGTACTGGAGCACTTGTTGTTTTAGCAACAGTAGTCTTTTTAGCCTTAATCGCAGGTTTTGATTCCACTTTTTTAGGTGTGGCCTTTTTAATAATCGTAGTTTTAGGTGCAGTTACTTTTCTAATCACCACCTTTGTTTTTCCTCCTTTTTTGACCACTACAGGTGCCGTTTTCTTTTTCGCTTTTACGACCTGCTTTAATGATTTTTTTGGTGCTTTTATAAACTTCTTTTCAGTAGGCTTATCAACCTTTTTTGCGACTACTTTTTTCTTCTTAGGCGCTATCAAATTGGCAATTTTTGCTACTGCCTTCTTACTTTTCTTAACAGCCTTTTTAGCTTTCTTTACCTCCTTTTTCAAAGGAACGATATGTACTTTACACTTTTTAATTTGCGCTTTTACGGCTTTCTTTTTAGCTTTCTTTTCTGCTTTCGCTTCCTTTAATTTTTTCTTCAATCCTTTCAATTTAGCAGAAAGGTCTTTTAATTTCTTTTTGGATAATTTCTTATCTTCTTTTGACATCTTGTGAAAATTTTCTTTAGTAATAAATTATACGCTTAGTTCTACTTTGACACTCTAAATCCTTTAATGAACACGCCGCCTTCGGCGGCTAAAAAATGGGGTTTGGGGTGAGTGATTTAGTAAGTACGGATTCTAAAGTGTCAAAGTAGAATTAGTCACGAGTAAAAAATAAAAGTAGATTAAAATATTTTACCTAACAAGTTATTTGGATAATTTTGCTTCTGATAATAACAATAATAAAGCCAATTGAGTAGACTTATACCCTTGAACATCTAGCCACCATTCATGTAAAGAATGGGCATTCCGCCCTACTCCACCACGACCTATAGTTACCGCAGGAATCCCCATAGAAATAGGAATATTGGAGTTTGTAGAACCTCTTGAAAGTTGAGGTCGTTTGCCAAAAAAGGCAGTACAAGCCATTGCTCGTTGAATAATAGGCAAAGATTCAGACAATTCGCCTGAAGGTCTATCTCCAATTTTTACTATATCTACGGTTAAAGGTTTACCTAAACGCTTAATTTTATTTTGTGCATCCAAAGCTTTTTCCACAGCTTCTTTTAAAATAACATCCATTGAATCCAATCTAGCAGGGCTAACTGACCGCATATCAATCTCCATAGTCGAAGAAAATGGAATAGAATTGATAGAGGTCCCTCCAGTAATTACCCCCACATTATAACTTGTCTTTGGGCCATAGGCAGTGAAAGCATCGGCAGCTTGCACAAAATTATGAATAGCTGTTCCTAAAGCGTGGTGTGGATTCGCCAAACCAAATGCTCCCCATGAATGTCCACCCGGACCTTTAAAAGTAATTCGATACCGATGAGAGCCTAATCCTTGGTTATTTACCCGTCCTATTGCTCCTCCATCAATGGCAATCCACGAATCTATTTTGGTTCCTTTATCACTAAAAAGATGCTTTACCCCCCGCAAATCGCCTAATCCTTCTTCTCCAACTGACCCTACAAAAAGCACATCGTGTTCCGTTTCAATCTTCGCCTCATTCATCACTTGAAGCACTCGAATTAGCATAGCTAAGCCACGAGTATCATCTGCTGCGCCAGGCGCATAAATGGTATCTCCTCGCATTTTAACTTTCACATCTGTTCCTTCGGGAAAAACTGTGTCCAAATGGGCATCTAGTGCTACCACTGTACCCCCTTTTTTTCCTTTCCGTAAGGCTAATACATTCCCTACTTCGTCAATCCAAATAGAATCTACGCCAACCTCCTTCATCATCTTCAAAAATTGAGCAGCTCTTTTTTCTTCTTTAAAAGGAGGTGCTTCTATTTCGGTTAATAAGATATGGTCAGCAAGCGTTAAGGCTCGTTGCTCCTCAATCAAACTGAAAGCTTTTTTCACACACTTTTTCTTAGATAATTTGCGAATTTCCTCTTGGTAGGTCTTTTCTATTGCTGCTACCACTTGGGCTTTTTCTTGGCTAAATCCTGAAATGGTATAAAAAAATAGAAATAATAATAAAGAATATTTCATAAAATACATGAATTAAAACGTTAGGAATTACACCAAAAATAGTAAAAATATTTGGCACAGAAACTTATGGGAAAAATGTGTCTTTAAATTATCAATCCCAAAAAGATAGGTTAGCGTATTCTATGACTTCAATTCAACTAAATTCTTAACATTTTCACTATCTTACATTTTTAATTGACGCAAGTTGTGGACAATGCAAAATTGGTAGTACAGAATTTAGTCTTAGTAACTATTAAAATCAAGGTTTGAATACCTTAAATCAGGACAAGATAGTTGGGATTAATTAAATAAAGTGCGTTTTTTTTATTAGCTATTTGAAGCTAAAAAGGGGATAAAGTGCTGCTAATTTTAGTATACAGGGTTCAATATACATTATAATTAAAAATGTTGAACATTATTAATCAGAATTTTTTATCTGAGTAAAATTTAATTATGGATAAGGCAAAAGAAATTCGACAAGGCGAAGCCTTAGATTGGGACAAATTAGAAGTATATTTAAGAGCTAATATTTCAGCATTAGTAGGCGATATGTCTGTGGCTCAATTTCATGGAGGTCATGCAAATCTGACTTATCTTTTAAAGTTTGGGGAGATGGAATTGGTTTTACGTCGTCCTCCCTTTGGTAAAATCGCACCCGGTGCGCATGACATGAAACGGGAATATCGGGTTTTATCAAAATTATATGCCCACTTCTCCCCTGCTCCGCGAGCTTATCATTTATGTGAAGATGAAACCATTATAGGGGCAAAGTTTGTCGTTATTGAAAGAAGAAGAGGGGTTATCGTTCGCTACGAATTATTGGATTGTTTCAAAATATTCGACAAGGCAGAAGAACGATTGACTAGGGCCATGATTCAAGCGGAAGCTACCTTACACCAAATTGACTATCAAGCAGCAGATTTAAGTAGATTGGGAAGACCCGAAGGTTTTCTAGAACGGCAATTGGCTGGATGGGCAAAACGTTGGGAATTGTCAAAAATTGAAGAAAATAAAGACATGGACACTATCTTTTCTTTATTAAAAAAGAGTATACCGACCTCACAAACCGTGTCTATTGTCCACAATGATATTAAATTTGATAATTGTCAATTCCAAGAGGATAATCCTGATAAAGTCACCTCTATTTTTGATTGGGACATGTGTACTTTAGGTGACCCTTTAACCGATTTTGGCTCAACCTTAAGTTACTGGCCAGAACCTTATTTTGAACAATTTGATTTGCCCGTAATGTTGTCAGGAAATTTCCCTTCTAAAGCTTTTCTTATAGAAAATTATGCTAAATCTACTGGCTTTGATATGAGTCAAATCACCTGGTACGAGGCCTTTGCCTATTGGAAAGGGGCAATCATTGCTCAGCAATTATATCAACGCTATGTCAACGGTGCAAGTACTGACCCTAGAATGGAAAAATTTGGAAACACCGCAACCGCTTTTACAAAGTTTGTCATTCATTTATTAGAAAAATAAAATAACTATTTAGCACTATATATTTTTTACCATAAAGCAAACAAAGTTCATACAGTTCATAAAGCTTTACACTAAGCTACACTAGTTAGTGCTTGAACGGAAATAGCAAACAAATTGGTAATCAGTAAGTTATAGAGGTTTTAACACTCGAATGTTTTTATAATTTATTTATTTTCAAATTCAAAAAAAGCTATTAATCAACTCCTTAGGAAAATAGCCGAAAATTGGGCGAAAATTATTGAAAACATTCAAAAACATTCAGGCTCAAAAACGACTGTAACCAATTGATTATCAATGAAAAAATCTTTTTCGGTCAGGCACTAGTTAAAAACTATGTGCACTTTATGAACTATGAAGGGTTTTCTTATAAAAATGAAAATACCTGCTTTAGTATTACAAATTTTGCCGTTCGATACGGTCCCGATGAAAATCGGGATTAGGAACGCTTAGTATGGAATTTTTATAAGAACACCCTTATGAACTATGTAACTTTGTGGTAAAAAAGTTGAATAGTTACAAAAAAATTGATAATAACTAGTAAAGAAGATTCAATGTCAAAATACGACCTTAATGACCCAACAGATGTAGACATCATGAAAGCCCAATTCGATATGTATACAGCAGAAGAATGGGAAGAATTCATCGAGTTAGCAGAAGCAGATAAAATGGGCTATAAAAATATTAATATCCTTAAAACTGCTAGTCGAAAAGCTGGGATGTCTAAATACCTTAGTGTTAAAGTCATCAATTGGATAATGTCCTTGGTTGATAAACTAGAATATGAAGATGATGAATATGAAGACGAAGACGATTAAACATTTTTGAGAATCAAATTAGGTTAGAAAAAAATTAAGGTTTAATCTAATCTCAAAATTTGATTTACAACTCACAACTAACCATTAACAACTATCAAATATGCAATTTAAAAATCAAACCGCTATCATTACAGGAGGAAGCTCTGGTATTGGTCGTGCTACTGCCTTAGAATTTGCCAAAAGAGGGGCAAATGTTGTTGTATCAGATATTAATGAAAAAGGCGGTAAAGAAACGGCTCAAATTATTAATACCAATGGTGGCAATGCCATTTTTGTAAAAACAAATGTTGCCAATTCGGAAGAAGTTCAGTCTTTAATTGATACCTGTCTGGAGAAGTATGGTCAATTGGACCATATGGTAAACAATGCAGGTATTGGTGAAGGTTTACATTATTTCGACCAAATTTCTGATGAGCATTGGGCAAAAACCATCGCCGTCAATCAAACAGGGGTATTTTACTGTATGCGAGCTGCTTTAAAGGTCATGAAAGGTCAGAAAAAAGGAAGTATCGTCAATACTGCGTCTGCCGCTGGAATTGGCGCTGCGCCTAGAATGGGCGCTTATGCAGCTAGTAAACATGCAGTGGTAGGTATGACCAAAACAGCTGCCCATGAATTTGGCAAATATGGCATTAGAGTGAATGCTATTTGTCCAACGGTAATAGAAACACCAATGGGAGATAGTTATTTATCTAGCAATCAAGATTTAATGGAATTGATGCGGCAATCTGTTCCCATGAAACGATTTGGAAAAGCCGAAGAAGTAGCAAGAACTATCTGTTGGCTTTGTGGGGAAGACGCAAGTTATTTAAATGGTTTAGCCCTTCCCGTGGATGGAGGCTCAAAAGCATAAAAATTTCTATCAATGAAAAAATGGCTAAAAATTTTACTTGGACTCATAGGATTCTTTTTATTGACTACTCTGATTCTAAGACAAATATATTTAACGGATGGGTACGTTGAGCAACCTACGTTAAAAGGTAGGCTGACTTCAACCACACTTCAAAGTAATAATCAAGCAAGGAATTTCCAATGGTATGCTCCCCCAACTATTAAAAACAAAAGCATTGTCTTTGTCTTACATGGTTCAACAGGTACGGGAGAAGGAGTAAGGGAGCAAACTGCCTATGAATTTGACCAATTAGCAGACCAAGAAGGCTTTGTGGTAGTCTACCCTACTGGCTATGCCAATCACTGGAATGACTGCCGAGGTTCTGCTGATTATGAAGCAAATATTAAAAATATTGATGATATTACTTTTTTAAAGGAAATAGAAACTTACCTTAGTGAAAATTTAAATACTACTTTTGAAAATAAGTTTGCAACTGGACATTCAAATGGTGGTCATTTTTGTTTTAAACTAGCGCTTGAAGCACCTGATTGGATAAGTGGCATTGCGGCTATTTCAGCTAATTTGCCAATAGCTGAAAATTTGGATTGTCAAAAAAGGGGGCAGTTCGTACCGTTATTATTGATTAATGGAACTAAAGATAAAGTAAATCCTTATAACGGTGGTCTAGTCTCCATTTTAGGAAATGACTCAAGGGGAACTGTTATGTCAACTGATGAAACGATGGATTATTGGACTAAATTAAATGATTGCCTTACAAAATCGAATCCGATTAAATTAGCAGACCTCAATACTGTTGACCATTCAAATGTTGTACAAATAAAATGGCGTTGTGAAAACCAAACACAAGCCATTCTATATAAGATAAATGGAGGTGGACATACAATTCCACATACCAAAAGTAAAATGCCAAAAATATTAGGTGCTACCAATCAGGATATTGATGCTGCTGCCGAAATATGGCAATTTTTCAAGACACAAATTCAATAAAATGATAGAAGATTTATTCAGTTTAAAAGGAAAAGTAGCATTAGTGACAGGAGGTGCCAAAGGAATAGGTGCAATGATAACGCGCGGCTTAGTCGAATCAGGTGTTAAAGTCTATATTAGTTCACGTTCTGCTGAAGCCTGTTCAGATTTTGCAACAGAAATGAGCGAATTTGGTACTTGCATAGCCTTACCAGCAAATCTTTTAGCTGTTGAAAATATTGAAGCTTTGGCTACTGCAATTGGAGAAAGAGAATCTAAAATTGATATTTTAATCAATAATTCTGGTGCTACATGGGGCGCCCCCATAGATAGTTTTCCAGAAAAAGGTTGGGATAAAGTAATGGATTTGAATGTAAAATCTGTCTTCTTTTTGACCAAAAGTCTTTTGCCTTTGTTAAAAGCAGGTGCCACCAAAGCAGACCCAAGTAGAGTCATTACGATTACTTCTATTGCTGGAATCACTCATGGTGGATTATCAGCAGTTTCTTACAATGCCAGTAAAGCAGCAGCTAATCATATGACAAAAGTCTTAGCCCATGAATTAGCCAAAGAGAAAATTTTGGTCAATGCCATTGCTCCCGGTTTCTTCCCAAGTAATATGACCAAACATTTTGATGCAGAAGCATTAGGCAAAGCGAATCCTGTAGGTAGAATTGGGCAACCCTCAGATATTGCAGGATTGGTTATTTACCTTTGTTCCAAAGCGGGCAGTTTTATGACAGGGAATGTTATTCCTCTAGATGGAGGACTTCTTGTATCCTAAAACGTTGAGGCAACGGCAAAATTTGTAAAAAAGGTTTTTTTTAAGGGTGAGCTAATATTGATTTTCTTTGAAAATCAATATTTACTCGGATGTTTCATTTTTATAAGAAAACCCTTTAATTTCATACAATTTATACCATTCAAATAAAATAAATGAGTACAGCAATAAGCTACCCATCCTCAGGAAAAGAATTAAGAACCTTAGTCACGGAAGACGGAATTTTAAAATTATCTATCGAAGACTTTCCAATTACTGAACCAAAAGCCCATGAGGTAATTGTAAAAATAGAAGCGACCGCCATCAATCCGTCGGATGTCGGCGTTGTTATTGGGTTTCCTGCACTGGGAAATGTAGATGTTTTTGGCACAAATGCAGCACCCAAAATACCAAAAATACCTGCACCATTCTTACCAGCCTACAAAGGTCGTTTTGGGATGAATTTACCCGCAGGAAATGAAGGGGCAGGCAGAGTGATTGCCGCAGGAGTAGATGCACAGCATTTGATGGGGAAAGTAGTGGCACTTTTTGGGATGAGTTCCTATGCTCAATATCGTTGTGTGCCAGCAGCAGCCTGTATGCCAATGAATGAAGGCACTACCCCTCGACAAGCTGCCGCAGCTTGTGTCAATCCATTGACGGTTTTAGCAATGATTGAAACTATGAAAATGGAAAATCATACCGCTGTGATAAACACAGCAGCAGCCTCCAATTTAGGGCAAATGCTAGTCAAAGCTTGTGCTGATGATGGCATTCCCTTGGTGAATATCGTCAGAAAACAGGAACAAGTTGATTTATTAAAATCAATTGGGGCAAAATATGTTTGTAATTCTAGTGCGCCTACTTTTTCGGAGGATTTATTAGAGGCAATTGTTGAAACTGGTGCTACCTTGGGCTTTGATGCCATCGGTGGTGGAGAAATGGTGGACCACATCCTAGATGCGATGGAGAAAGCAGAACAAAAGAAAGCAACTGCTTTTAGTCGCTATGGTTCTACGACTCATAAACAAGTTTATATTTATGGTGGATTAACCCACAAACCAACGGTATTAAAGCGGTCTTATGGAATGTTTTGGGGTGTTGGCGGTTGGTTGGTTACGCCAATCATTCAAAGAGTAGGGCCAGAAAAATTCACCGAAATGAAAAAAAGAGTAGCAGATGAAATTACTACCACTTTCAAAAGTGAGTTTTATAAAGAAATATCTTTAGAAGAAGCGATTATGCCTGATACTATTTGTGCTTATGCTAAGCAACAAAGTGGTCGAAAATATTTAATTAATCCGACGCTATAATAACTTTTTTAAATAAAATTTATGGAATTAAAAGGAAAAGTAGCAGTTGTTACGGGTGGTGCCTCTGGTTTGGGGGAAGCTACTGTCAGAAACATTGTTGCGCAGGGTGGAAAAGCCCTCATTATGGACCTCAATATGGATAGGGGTAAAGCCATTGTTGCCGAATTGGGCAAGGAAAACGTCATCTTTGACAAAACAGATGTTACTAGCGAAAGTCAAGTAAAAGAGGCTTTGGAAAGAACTGTTAAAACATTTGGTGCGGTTCATATTTGTGTCAATTGTGCAGGTATTGGTTCAGGTATCAAAACCGTTGGTAAAAACGGTGCACATCCGCTAGATGTCTTCAAAAAAGTCATTGCTATTAACCTCATTGGTTCTTTTAATGTACTGCGCCTTTGTGCCGAAATCATGCAGAACAATGAACCAAATTCAGAAGGAGAAAGAGGGGTTATTATTAACACGGCTAGTGTGGCGGCTTTCGACGGACAAGTTGGTCAAGCAGCCTATTCCGCCTCTAAAGGTGGTATTGTCGGGATGACTCTACCAATTGCCAGAGATTTGGCAAGAGCGGGTATTCGATGTTGTACGATTGCCCCAGGTTTATTTCATACACCACTTTTTGATACTTTGCCGCAAGAGGCTTATGATTCATTGAGCGCTCAAGTACCTTTTCCAAAGAGATTAGGGAAACCTGTAGAATACGCAAAAATGGCGCAGTCTATTATCGAAAATCCAATGTTAAATGCAGAAACGATTCGATTGGACGGTGCAATTAGAATGGCTCCGAGGTAAGTTTTTAGTGGTGAGTGGTTAGTTGTAAGAGGTAAATCTGCACCGACTGACCACTCACCATTAACCACTCACAACTAAAAAGAATATCATGCGGAAGAAATTTATTGGCGTTTGGACGCTGGTCTATTATAAAATTTTGAAAGAAGACGGGTCTTTATTTTCCTACCCTTATACAAAAAATTGTAAGGGACATATTATTTACTCGAAGGAAGGCAGAATGTCTGCGCTTTTGATGGACCCAACTCGTCCTAAATTTCAAGTGCCTCATACTTGGAAAGGTACGCCTGAGGAAATGAAAAAAGCCTTTAGAGGCTATACTTCTTACTCTGGAAAATTTGAGGTGGAAAACAATACCGTCATTCATCGTGTAGATATGGCCTTATTTCCTAATTGGATTGGAACAGACTTAGTGCGCACTTTTAAGTTTTCTTCTGATGAAAGAGAATTATTGCTCTCAACAGCCCTTTTTGATACAGGAAAAGGGATGAAATTGCAGCATGTTTTGCTGTGGGAAAGGAACTAGGGGGAATTTTAAATGTAAAATGTAAAATTTCAAAGTAGGTTTCAACCAAAACTATTTTCAAATGGATAATTTAGACGGTAGAAAAAGGAAGAACATCAAAATCGGAGATTTAGTAGAAATCGTACAGAAAAAGCACCAACGTACAGGTGAACTAACCGAAGGCATTGTCAAAAGAATATTGACCAACGCCTCCAATCATCCACATGGAATTAAAGTCATGTTACAACTTGGAGAAGTTGGCAGAGTAAAAAACATAATCCCAGAATAGTAATTTAATCTAAATCCAGAGAAAATTCAAACTCAAATTTATAAAACAATTAGGGCGAACGAAAAGTCAAAATCGTAATATATAAACCTTTGAAAAATGGATAGTCGATGTTTGAAGATTGCATCTTCAAACCAATATTTTAGCAGTTTTTAACTTTTATCAGTCGATTACATATTATAAAAACGACTTT
>CALLVC010000434.1 GCA_938010785.1 uncultured Saprospiraceae bacterium | reverse complement strand
AATAGAGCGTCAGATAAAAAAGTAATAAATATCCGTGTTCCTTCACTAATCCGTGGTATTGATTACTACCATGGATTAGTGAAGGAACACAGATATTAGATTGATATTAAATTACAATAATATTTTTTGTAATATCAATTTTTTATCTGACTATCTAGATTAAAAATAAAAAAATGAATATCAACTATATAAGCTCTAATCGGTGTCCCTTCACTAATCCATGGTATAAAATTTTACCATGGATTAGTGAAGGGACACCGATATTAAATTTATTAGATTCAAAACTTATGAGTTGCTTAATCTTTGTAAAGCTACAATTTTATAAATAAGCCAATTACAAAACCCCTTGCTTTTTCAACCATTTAAGCCCTTCTCGTTTAGTCAATGGTGCTAAGTCATTATTTTCAATAAAATCAACGACCAATTCCCAATCTGTTCTAGAATATTCCCTTAAAAACCAACCCGAAGCTTTTTGAATAAAAAATTCTTTGCTGTCTTTTAAACGTAAAATGTACTTTAAAGCTAAGTCAATATTGGTTTGGTCTTTATATTTCAATTGGAAAATGATGGCGGTTCGTTGTAGCCACATATTATCAGATGCCATCCATTTGTCTGGATAAGTAGGGATGATTGCTGGAAATCTTTTGCCCAATTGACCTACATGTCTATTGGCTAACATATCTACTGTGTCCCACCATGATTTAGTGGTAATCAATTTTTCTAAGGTATCTATAAAATCTAAGTCTACTTTTTTTATTTGTTTATCAATTAGGTCCATTGCAAAATGCTGCATTTCTCGATGCGGGGCTGCCCATAATAAATTCACTAAATCGACTAATTGGTCAAGTAAAGGCATGCCATATTCTTGAATTATTGCTTTTTGGATGGTTCTTCGTATCGGCGCTTTTATTCCATAAAACTCAAATTTGTGGCGTAGATATTTAGCCATTTTTTCTGCTTCTACTGGATTTCTATTTTCTTCTAAATGCCTTGAAATAATTTTATAGTATTCATTAGTAGGAAGCGACATAAAAATTTGCTTTATTTGTTCTGAAAATTATCTACAGTACCAAGGTACTAAGTAAAATTAAATTTTCAATTTAAAACAAGAAGTGTACGAAGTTTTGAAAATGCTTATTCTTTTGACGCTGAAGGATTATGATTTTTTTATGTTTTGCTCTTCTTTATTAGCTAAAACATAATTTAAACATAACTTTTCGTAAGAAAACATAATCATTCATAACTTCAAACAGCCTGCCTGCCTGTAGGCGGGCACCCTTCAGTGTCAAAAAGAAAACTTCGTACAGCCCTAATTTAAAACCACTTCGGTGAGCATTGTTGTTGAAGTTGCAGCAATGGTTGAGGTTAAAAATTATCGACATTTTGTTGGCTTCAAATTTTACAATAGGAATCTAAATTTTTGACTTATTAAGTAACAAGTATGACTAAAAAAATTAATGTTTGGTCTAGTCCAAGAAATGTTTCGACTGCTTTTATGTATGCTTTTGCTCAGCGGGAAGATACGACGGTAATTGACGAACCCTTATATGCACATTTTTTGAGTAAAACGACTACTGAGGCGATACATCCAATGACTGCTGAGATTTTAGCAACGATGGAAAATGATGGACAAAAGGTAGTTGATGACATTATTTTCGGGGAATATGATACCGAAATAGCCCTATTTAAGCAAATGACCCACCATTTGATTGAGATAGATGTAGATTTTGTTTTGAAAACAGAGAACGTTCTTTTAATTAGAGACCCCAAGCGAATCATTGCTTCTTATACTAAAGTAATTGATAATCCAACCATTGCCGATATTGGTATCAAAATGCAATATGACCTGTTCCAAAAATTAAAAAAGGCCAATAAAGTAGCAGCGGTTATAGATGCCAAAGCTTTATTACTAAATCCTCCTAAAGTGCTGGCGACACTATGCCATAATTTGAATATTCCTTACGATAGCAATATGCTACAATGGGAAGCAGGACCAATTGCTGCTGATGGAATTTGGGCAAAGGATTGGTATTCCAACGTTCATCAATCAACGGGCTTCATTCCATATGCGGAAAAGGAAGTCCACTTAGAAGGCCCTTTTGCCGCTTTAGCTAAAGAATGCCAATCTTTTTATGACTATTTGTTGGATTACGCGATAAAATGAGTAGTAGGCAGTAGGCAGTAGGCAGTTTACAACTCCTTTAAAGTCGCCAACCAAGCTTCCGCCATCAAATAAGCGCCAGCCAAGGATGGATGTACCCCATCAGGACACCAATAACTTACAGGCGCAATTTCTAGAGCCTTATCAAAAATTGCTTGTAATGGGATGAATGCCGCTCCATAATCGTTGGCGATTTTCTTTGCAGCCTTTTGGTAGGCTGAGAAAGCAGGATACCATTTTTCTTCCACAATAGCGGTTCCTCTTAAGACAAATGGCTCGGCAATGATTAATTTGACTTCAGGTAATGCTTTTTTTGTACGGTCTAATAAAGCACGGAAATCTTTTTCATATACTTCTGAGGTGCCTTGATATCCCCAACTTAAAGTATGCCAGAAATCATTAACACCAATCAGGATACTTAGAATATCAGGCTGTAATTGTAAGCAATCATCTTCCCAACGATTGGCTAATTGAAAGACTTTGTGGCCACTAATACCTCTGTTATAACATTTAAGGTTTTTAGTAGGATGTTGACCTAAAAGAGAGGTCACGATTTGGTGGACATATCCTACACCCATACCATTAGCGTCATTGGCATAGTAGTGGTCCTTTTTTCGACCCGCATCTGTTATAGAATCTCCTTGAAATAAGATGGTTGTTTTTTCTGCGGTAGCGAAATTTAAAGTAGTCGAAGGATTAGCTGCCTTGACAATACTTGGAATGCCAATCAAGCCTATGGCAGATTGACTAATGAATTTTCTACGTTGCATATTTTTTATTTTGATGATAAAATTTTTTACTCATTTTAAAAAATCCTACTATATTTAGATAAACATTCAAAAAGAAGTCATATATTCATCATTCTAAAAATAGTCGGGCTTCGTTCCCTAAAAAAATAAATTTTTTATTCCATTTAGCTTCAATGCTCAAATTATAGAAAGAGCTTATCTACTTTGTATCTGATTTTCAGCAATTTAGTGATATTTTTCTGAAAAAATAGATTCTAATTGCAACAAATTTTTCAAGAACATTTGACGTCTTCATCTAATTATTGCTGATTGTTTAGAAGAGATTTATATATTTGCGGTAGAAATTGTAAAAAGACTATCGCTATAAAAGCTCTATTTTTTTTTCTTGAGCAATAAGCGCATTTTTAATAGCTGTTTATTAATATTTTATAGATTTTTATTTTTAATCTATGTTTTTTTTGGTGAAATTTTTATTATAAAATAGACCTTACCAATCTTTTTATTTAAAGAATTTTAGGAGGTCAATTTATCAACCAAATTTTAGGTATAGTTTAAATTTTAACTTGATATATTATTTTGATAAATAGTAGAAACTGCAAAACCGAGTGGTATGGGTTGGTTCAAACGTTTAAAAGATGGTATCACAACTGCAACTAAGCAGAAAAAAGAAGCTCCGGAAGGAGTGTGGTACAAGTGTAAAGAATGTAAAGAAACGAGTACAATGAAGGAATTGCGTGAGAATTTTCTCAAATGCTCCCATTGTAACTATCATATTCGTATCGGTTCAGAAGATTATTTTGAACTTATTTTTGATGGAAAATACACCGAACTTTTTCCAAATCTTGTTTCTAAAGACTTCCTAAAATTTACGGATTTAAAAAATTATAGTGACCGTCTAGAAGTTGCTAAGAAAAAGACAGAATTGCTAGATGCAATGACCGTAGCTCATGGCAAGGTTAATAGAAGACCTTTAGTTATAGCTGCGATGGATTTTACTTTTATTGGTGGTTCTATGGGGTCGGTTGTTGGAGAGAAGATTGCGATGGCTATCGAATACTGTTTGGAACATAAAACACCTTTCATGATTATTTCTAAATCTGGAGGTGCAAGAATGATGGAATCTGCCTTTTCTTTAATGCAGATGGCAAAAACATCTGCCAAATTATCCAAATTAGCTAAAGCTGGTATTCCTTATTTTTCTTTCCTTACGGACCCGACAACTGGTGGGGTGACGGCTTCTTTTGCGATGTTGGGAGATATCAACTTTGCAGAACCTAAAGCCTTGATTGGTTTTGCTGGTCCAAGGGTCATCAAAGAAACTATCAAAAAAGACTTACCCGAAGGATTTCAACGGTCGGAATTTCTACTAGATCATGGATTTTTAGATTTTATCGTCGATAGAAAAGATTTAAAAAATACCCTTTCTGATTTACTTTACTTTTTCGATAAATCAAGAACGGTCAATGGAGATAATGTAGAATTGAATGGGGTTGGTAAGAAAGAGAACGTTTTAAGTTAATTATCTACAAGAGAATACGTAGAAAAAATCCGTAGTAAAATGCTTTACTACGGATTTTTTTTGCTTCCTTAGCTATTATTAGCAAATAACCTTACCGTAAACTTTTACTAAAACTTACTCCAGTCAAATAGCCTGGTGATTTTGTAATCGTTCCTCTTTCAGGTAAAAATGAAGAAGGAGTAACTTTACTCGGAAGTTGATTCATGTTGCTTCCAAAGTGAATATTCTTGTCTTTAGCATATTCTTGCTGTTCTCTGAAACCTAAATCTACCATTGGGGCATTATAATCCTTATCAATAAAAAGGTCAGGTTTAAAAAGTAGGTTGTTTTCAAGAATCGAATTGCCTGCTGTTAAAAATTGATTAGAAAGAACTGGCTTTTTTTCTTTTTGGGGCGGCTTTTTTAGTTTTTTAAGGTCGATATTTCCCTTTTCTTCTCCAACAAAAACTAATTCAGTATTGGCATAAACTAATAGATTGTCAGCACTGTATAGTTCAGTTTCTATGACTTCATATTTTTTGATAACCATTTTTAAGTTACCATCTTGTCCTTCGGGTGAAGAAATCTGCCCAAATCCTTGGGGTAATAAAATTGCTAAAAAGATAAAATTCAAAAGTAAACGCTTCATAACTTTGTAATTTAAGGGGTTAACAAGTAGGGTGATAT
>CALLVC010000433.1 GCA_938010785.1 uncultured Saprospiraceae bacterium | reverse complement strand
CACAAATTTAACAGACGGTTTATTGCTTGATGTAGGCTTAGAAATACCTGTATTTCTAATGACATCTTTAGGGGACGTAGCCAATACTCTTGGTCGCAAATAACTAACCTGTAATTTAATTTCTTCCGTTCCAAACTCATTACTAGCTTTTAATAAAATAGCATTTCTACCTTCTTTCAAGCGAATGGGAGCAGTAAATCTATCGGTATTCCAATCATAAGTGCTTGCGCCCACACCATTCACAAATAGCTTAATATTTCTTTTCCCTTTTATATTTTTAATAATTGCTTCTAATGCTATTCTATCTTTCCTAAAAGTCTGATTATCTTCCATATTGCTTAAAACAATACTTGGTGGTTGTGGTAGAAAATATTCCACCGTCCATCGTTCTCTTGTTTTACCGTATTTATTATCTGCGATAACTTCAATTTCGTTTGCTCCTTTTTTTAAACGTAATTCAGCCTTTAATTGACCATCTCTAAAACGGAAATCTTGTGGTCGATTATTTAGCAATAACTCAATAGCTCTACGATTGTCTACTCGGTCAATTTTTACTTTAACTTCGATATTCCGTTCTGTCGTTGTCCTGAAATTAGGCGCTCTGAAATCTACAATAGGAGCAGAAGGTCGCTCATGAAAAACAATCAACTGCTTATGTGCCTTACCCGCAGGATTAACCACCTTTAAGGTAATCTTATTTTCTCCTTCTCTCAAATTGACTTTTGCTCTAAAATTCCCGTTTATAGGGTTGAATCTAAAATCCAAACAATTGTCTCTATTCACTCTAAATTCAATAGCTCTTTTATCGAGGACACCACTTAAGTTAGCTTTTACAACAATTTCTCTATCTTCAAAAATATCATTTTTCCGAGGGTGGAAGATATCCACATAAGGGGCAATGATAACAGGTACTGGCGGAGGAGGAAGTGGCACTTCAAAGCTTATAGTTGCTGATGCCCCATTTTGTCCTGCTTCGTTTTGCGCTTCGATGACCACTTGATTAATACCTGCTTGGAGATATAAATTATGCGTTAAAACGCCATTATTGGGATTAAAATCAAAATCATAAATGGGCAAACCATTATTAGTCAATCGAATATCAGATTTTCTAAAAATATTTTCTAACCTTGCTTGGATAGTAACTACCTCATCTCTAGTAGTAGATTGACTATATCGAGGCGCTGTAATGTTAACCCTTGGCGCACGTACTACTGGCGCATATGGACGCTGATAAATAATAGTTCGCTGGTCTCTTGCTTCGCCTCTTTTGTTGATTGCAATAACTTCAATTCTATTGCTCCCTTCTCTTAATTGCACCTCTGCTTTTACTTGTCCAGTTTGATAATCGAAGTAGAAATTAGGCTCACTTTGTCCATTTACAATCAATTGAATATCAGTAGATTGTTCAACACTTGTTAAGTTAACTTTTATTCTAGCTAAATGATTATCAACGGTAGCATTATTATATGCAGGACTGGTGAAATTTGCCGTTGGAAAAGCAAGGGGTAATGCTCTAAAAATAGTTTGGGTTAAACGTTGTTCCCCATTGCTATTTTTTGCTTTGATTTCAATCGTATTTTGCCCTGGTCTAAGGTCAATAACTGATTCTAAGACTTCGATACCCTCATCAAAATCAAATCGTTCTTTTTGACCATTTACCAATAATTCAATCGCTTTTCGACTATCTACTAACCTTACCTTTGCACGTACTTTTATTCGTTGTTCTTCTGTCTTTTCATTGTCATAAGCAGGGGTAGTAAAAATAATTTCTGGTGTACCAAAATCTATTATTTCACTACTTGCAGGCAAGGTTGTTTCGTAAGTTAAGAAGAACGTCTTCTTTGTGTTTCCAGCAGCATTATTCGCAGAAATAACAATTCTGTTTTCTCCTGGTTGTAAGCGAAGTTGTCCTGCCAAAGTGCCGTTATTGTAATTAAATTTTTGTTCTCGACCATTAACAGTTAAGTAGACATCAAAAGCATTTTTGACTCGATTAATAGTTGCCTTTATAGGTACGATAGATTGAGCAGTACTTAAACCACTAGCATGCGGTTCTATTAATTCAATAACAGGCTTACGATTGTTTTTTGACCTTTTTTGTTGGTCAAATCTATATTTTAAACCTAAAGAAGTGTAATGTAAAATATCATTATTACCTGTCAAGACATTATTATCTGTCCACCGTTGTCCATCTAAAAGGTCCGTACCAGAAAAGGTCATTCTATGGCCTACGCCTAAAGCTATATTATTCGTTAAATCATAATCAAATTCTACCCCTACAGAAGGCATAATACCAAACTTTCCAATGCCACTAAATCCATCTGCGAGGGTTTCATATTTTCCATCTCGAATACTTTCCAATTGAGATAAGTTATAAGGTTTTGCACCTCCTGCGTCCACTTGCCGATATTGGTCAGCATATAAGCCATCTGCATTTCTTTGGTCAATCATGGTTTTATACCAATCCAATCCGACTCCACCTGTAAAAGACAGTCCTAAACCAGTTTTTTCTCTTAAACCATTTAAGGTTAGAACACCTTCCATACCAACTTCAATTTGGTTGGTTTTATGATTAGCATACACTAATCCATCTGCCGCATCACCAGTATAGTCAAGTGTTTTTTCTCCATTTAGCGCATCGTTGTTTTCAAGACCTAAGGACGGTCGAATATCGGTACCAAAGGACCGAGCAATTTGAAATCTGCTTCTGACATCTAAACTAAATGGAGCATGAGGGGAGTAAATAAGGTTTTTACCATAGGTCAATCCAAATCCTAGACCACTCAAATCGGTAGCTACATCGCTCTGTTGATAGGCGACTCCACCATTGAATCCTAAAATATAATCACCTTGTTGTCTTGTGTTGGAAAAATTCTGTGCAGTGATGCCCGTTGTCAAAATCATTGCAAAGGCCATCAAGACTGCTAGTCGGGTCAATCTTGGCATAACGCTTTTTTTTGGCTAATAGCGAATATGCCTATCGACAAAAGCTATTAGCAGTTTAGTAAATCATAATTTTAAAAGTGCTTTTCTTTATAATTAAAGACCATTCTTTTTCTTAAAGGTAGGCAGTAATTGGAAGGAATTAAAATTGAATAAATAGTGATTTTAACAATTTGTAGTAAGTTGAAAATCTATTAATTGTGAATTTATTTTGCATTTGTGTTTTATTTATTTTTGCTAACTACTTGATAGTCAGTTAGCTAATTGGACTTAGTGTGAATCGTACAATTTCAAGATGAAGCCAGCAATTAAATTGGCTAAGATTGTTAACACCAAGTGTATATTTCATGGAGTTTAACTAATGTTTAAGAAGATATTTACTTTTTTTTAAGTTGTTTTTTTGTCAAAAAATAGAATTTGCACCATCTTGGCACAAATTTTTTAGATAAATAATGTAGAGGATTGGCTAGAATGGGCGATAATATTGAAAAAAAATATTTTAAGTAATTTGTTTGTAAAAAAACCGACATAACAAATGGCTTTTTTTTTAATTTTATAGGCAGATGGTATGGATTTTACTTATATTTGTCACCATCTATTACTTTCCTTAAAACTGTGCCTTTTACTATCGGTATTTTAACGACCTAACAAGAGAAAAAATTAAACAACCCCCAGTTTAATTAAAAAAGGCTATAAATCCTAAATTCCGATTTAGTATTGTAGCTACAATACAATTAATTGTAGTGCAATCAATTTATACAATGTTCCCGAGCTTAATTTTTGGCTTTGCTGGTATAGTATATCTATTTTAGTATGGTCATTAGACAAACATTTAAGAAATAGACTGAATAAAGATTTGTATTTACCATGAATAAAAAAATTACAATCACTTTAGCATTAGCACTCTTTTGTACGGTAATCTTTGCTCAAGAAGTAAGAACCTATGATGGGTCAAATAATAATTTAGCCAATCCTAAATGGGGAGCGACTTTTTCGGAACTGGCTCGATTGGCTCCTGCTGATTATGCTGACAAGATTTCTGCTCCAGCAGGTGCACAACGACAAAACCCAAGAAAGCTAAGTAATGCACTGTTTGCACAAGATTCGCCACTGAATGATGAATTGGGATTGAGTGATTTTGTTTGGGTTTTTGGGCAATTTATTGACCACGATATTACCCTGTCAGAAGGAAGTCATGAGTTAGCAATGATTCCTGTTAATTTTCCAGACCCTCAATTTAATCCTGGAGGTGCCATCCCTAATGTAATGATACCAATGACTAGAACTGAACCAATGGAAGGAACAGGAACTAGCGAAGATAACCCTCGCCAACATTTTAATGAAATTACAGCGTGGTTAGATGGTTCTGCTGTATATGGTTCCGAAGCGTTTAGAGCAAATTGGTTGAGGACTTTTCAGGAAGGAAAAATGAAGACGTCAACGGGTAATTTATTACCATATAGTACCATTAACAGTGAAATTGATGGAGCAGATGATATTGATGCTCCTTTTATGGGGAATGATACGGGAACTGAGGCTAAATTATTTGTGGCTGGAGATGTACGAGCTAATGAGAATGTATTATTAACTGCCTACCATACGCTTTTCGTTCGAGAACACAATCGAATTTGTAATGAATTAATTTTACAACATCCTGATTGGCAGGATGAAGATATTTATCAACATGCTAGAAAGATTGTTGGCGGTATTTTACAGCGGATTACATTTGATGAATGGTTACCAGCAATGGGGGTTCATTTAGCTCCGTATACTGGGTACGATGCTCAAGTAAATCCAGCTATCATGAATGGTTTTGCAGCAGCGGCTTTTAGATTAGGACATACTCTTTTGAACGGTAATCTTTTAGTCATGGATGAAGAAGGAAATGAACGCCCAGAAGGGCCCATGCGATTGAGGGATGCTTTTTTTAATCCTGAAGCTTTAGTTGAAAATGGTGGATTAGACCCCTTTTTCAGAGGAATGGGCGCTCAAGTACAGCAAAAGATGGATGCCAAGGTGGTAGATGATGTAAGAAATTTTCTATTTGGTCCTCCTGGAGCAGGTGGATTAGATTTAGCGGCAATAAATATTAATCGTGGAAGAGAGAGAGGATTACCCGATTTTAATTCATATAGAATAGCTTTAGGTTTAACGCCTTATCGTAATTTTAGTGACATATGCCAAGAGGTAGAGGTCGTAGAAGCATTACAATCTAATTATTCTAGTGTAGATGACATAGACCCTTGGGTAGGTATGTTGGCGGAGACACATATGAGTGAGGCATTATTTGGGGAAACAGTAATGGCTTTTATGGAGCTTCAATTTGGTGCAATTAGAGATGGGGATCGCTTTTATTATGAAAATGATCCATCTTTGACTACTGCCGAAAAAGAGGCTATCAAAGCGACAACTATGCAGCAGGTATTGATGAGAAATACGGGCATAAAGTTGATGCAAGAAAATGTTTTTGAAGCAATGCCGACCAGAGAGATTTGTGGATTTTTTGGAGAATCTGCTAGATTACAAGGTATAGTTACCAACGAATTTGGGTCAACGGTTTTAAATGTAGAAGTGCAATTGACAGACCCAAATAATCAAGCAATAGCATCGACGGTGGCAAACGGTGGATTTTTATTAAATGATATTGCTACTTGTGAAGATATTACCGTTAGTTTGGATAAAAAAGATAGCTATAGCAATGGTATTACAACGTTGGATATGGTACTAATCTTAAAGCATATTTTGAATATCCAACCTTTTAATTCACCTTATCAATCTATTGCCGCAGATGTCAATAAAAATAACAGTATTTCTGCTGCAGATTTAGTGGCCATTAGAAAAGTTATCTTAGGTACAGAAACAACCTTCCCTAATAATACATCTTGGCGATTTGTGGACGCTGATTATAATTTCTTGGATAACAATCCATTAGATGAAGATTTTCCAGAAACGTTAACGATTAATCTTTCTAGGGATACAGATTTTAATTTTGTTGGTGTCAAAGTGGGAGATGTGAATGGAACTGCTGACCATACGAGCCCTATAGAGGATGCTTTAGTTAGTACAGCTGATAGAAATGCACAAGCATTGGCTTTCCAGACGGAAGATATGAACCTAGTCGCTGGAGAAACCTATACGATTCCTTTTACAGCACAAAGTAAAGATGCTATTATCGGGTATCAATTTACGATGAATTATAGTGCGGATGCTTTGGACTTTGAAAGAATAAATACTTCCAAGACATTGACCGAAGATAATATCGCGATGCAAGACGGTACCATTCGAGCAAGTTGGAATGCGGTATCAGCAGTTGAAGCAAATAACTTAAATTTTGGATTAACTTTTAGGGCAAAAGCAAATGGTCGCTTGAGCGAATTATTGAGTATCCAATCTAATCCAACTAGAGCGGAGGCTTATGATGAAGCATTAGCAGTTATGCCTTTAGCTTTGGAATTCACGCAGCCAGTTTCTGCTGATTTACAATTGTACCAAAACAATCCGAATCCTTTTAACCAAACAACGCTTATTGGATTTGATTTGCCAGAGAATAGTGATGTTCAATTAAGCATTTTCGATGTAGCAGGTAAAACATTGAAAACCATAGATGGGCAGTATAATAAAGGATATAATACCATTAATTTGAGTGTGGAAGATTTGAACTCAACGGGTGTTTTATATTATCAATTGCATACTCAGTTTGGCAGCGTTACGAAGAAAATGATGATTGTTGAATAACTTTATAAAGAGGTTACTCACAATAATCTCATAACTAAATAAATAATTCAAGTTGCGGAGAAGTAAAAACTGGTAGCACAGGACCCGCCTGAATGCGCAGCGGGCAGGTTTATCCTGTCCCGTTACAAGGTCTTTAGACCTTGATTTTACTAAAAATATTACCTAGCACCGACCTAAAGGTCGCTGAACAGGACAGGCTAAAGCGCTGTGCTACCAGTTGTCCGCAACATGGATTAACCAGTAAAACGGCTTGTTTTGATTCATTCAGAGCAAGCCGTTTTTCATTTCCTTTATTCAATAAGACTTTTCATAAGTGCTTTTTAGATTCTATAAGAAAACCTTTTTTATTCATATCACGAAATCATTTTTTGCCAAAAAGAAATTATCTTAGTGCTTTTAAGAAACGAATTCCATAAAAACGAAAAGCATGAAACTTACCAGATGGCTCTTATTAACGGTTTTATCAATCACCATTTTTTCTTTTTACAACTGTAAAAACGCTACACAACCTACCGAAAAAGTAGTCTATCCAAACAAATTCCTTCAAATTGATGCCGCCAAAGCAGCGGAGCTATCCGAAAAAATAAAGCAAGAAGTCGCAGTAAAAGTAGCCGAAGGTTTAGAATTGAGCCTATGGGCGTCTGATTCATTAGTCACGGACCCGATTGCTATAAGTATGGACGATAGAGGTGGAATTTATTATACCAATGCCGTTCGGTTAGAAAATTCAGAATTTGATATTAGAGGTCATCGGGATTGGATGACGGAATCCATTTCTTGGCAACATGTAGAAGATAGACGGGCTTTTTTAAGAAAAGAATTAGCGCCCGAAAATAGTGAAAAGAATACATCAATTATTGACGATTTAAACAAGGATGGCTCGCATGATTGGAAGGACTTGTTGGTTGAGAAAGAAACGGTTTGGCGAGTAGAAGATTCGGATAATGATGGCTTAGCAGATAAAGCACAATTATACATTGAAGATTTCCATGAAGAAATTTCTGATTTGGCGAATGGGGTAGAAGTGCATGATGGAGATGTGTTTATTGCGGTAGGTCCAGACCTATGGCGAACAACCGATGTGGATGGAGATGGTATTGCCGATAAAAAAGAATCTATCAGTCATGGATGGGCAGTACATATTGGATTTGGAGCGCATGGGATGTCTGGTGTAAAAGTAGGGCCCGATGGTAGAATTTGGTGGGGTATCGGAGATATCGGAATGAATGTGGTGGACAAAGATGGAAAAAATTGGAAGTACCCAAATCAAGGAGTAATTGTTCGGTGTGAACCTGATGGCAGCAATTTTGAAGTATTTGCTGCTGGACTTAGAAATACCCATGAATTTGTCTTCGACCAATACGGTAATTTAATAACCGAAGACAATGATGGCGACCACCGAGGAGAAAGAGAACGCTTGGTCTATATTACGAATGGTTCAGATGGTGGTTGGCGAACGAATTGGCAATTTGGAAAATACACCGACCCAGATAATAATGGGTATAAAGTATGGATGGATGAAAAATTGAATATTCCACGTTGGGAAGGGCAAGCGGCCTATATCACGCCCCCAATTATGAATTATGTCAATGGCCCCACAGGCATGATTTATAACCCAGGAACCGCTTTAGGAGAACAATGGGCCAATCATTTTTTTATAGCAGAATTTAGAGGTAATCCAGCCAATTCACCTTTGCATGCTTTTACTTTAAAACCTAAAGGCGCTTCTTTTGAAATGGAGGATACCAAAGAAATTGTCAGTGGAGTTTTGCCAACTGGCTTAGATTGGGGTCCGGATGGTGCGCTATATTTTGCCGATTGGATAGATGGTTGGGGTGTGAAGAATGAAGGTAGAATTTGGAAGTTAGACGTACCCAATGCTTTAAAGCATCCTTTACGTACACAAACGAAGACTTTAATTCAGGCTGATTTTGCTAAAAAAGCCGCTAGTGCGTTAGGCGAATTATTGCAATATGCAGACATGCGGATTCGTAAAAAAGCACAATTTCAATTAGTGAAATTAGGAGAAACAGGTTTTCAAACTTTATTAGCCGCAGCCAACCAAAAAGAACACCAATTGGCTAGAATACATGGATTGTGGGGTATTGGTCAATTAGCTAGAAAAGAGGCGAAGTATGGAGAAGCTTTTGTTCCTTTCTTAACCGATAATGACCCAGAAATTCAAGCGCAAGCAGCGAAATTAATTGGAGATATTCGACATCAAGGAGCAGGAGACAAATTAGTTGCCTTATTAAAACATCCATCTTTAAGAGTTCAATTTTTTGCAGCAGAAGCTCTAGGGCGAACAGCCGATGAGCAGGGCATTCAGCCAATTATTGAGATGTTATCGGTAAATAATGATGAAGATGCTTGGTTGCGTCATGGAGGGGTTTTGGCTTTAGCTAGAATTGGCAAAGCAGCACCAATTATTGCGTTAAAAGATAATCCTTCAAGAGCCTTACGAATTGCAGCAGTCGTTGTTTTGCGTAGGATGAAAGACCCAGCCGTTGCTGAATTTCTACAAGATGCAGATGAGTATATAGTTACGGAAGCAGCGAGAGCGATTAATGATGATTATTCTATTGTTGATGCTTTACCAGCCTTGGCGATGGTATTAAAAGAAAATAGATTTACTGGTGAGCCTTTATTGAGAAGAGCTATTAATGCTAATTTAAGAGTTGGTAAAGCAGAAAACCTAGCGCTATTAGCCGAATATATTAACCGCAAGGATGCACCCGAAGTCATGCGTGCGGAGGCTTTAGCGGCATTAAGTGGTTGGGCAAAACCATCCGTCTTAGATAGAGTTGATGGGCGCTATCGAGGACCCATTACAAGAGAGGCCGCTCCTGCCATTGCTGCGATTCAACCTTCTTTAAATACGCTTTTAAATTCACCAACAGAAGGCGTGCAGATTGCTGCAACTTCGGCCGTAAGTAAATTAGGTATCGAAGCTTCTGCCAATACTTTATTTGAATTACTAAAAACTGCTTCAAGTGGAGAGGTTAGAAAATCTGCACTCACCGCTTTGTCAAAAATAAAATTTCCACAAATGGCGAATGCTATTGAATTGGCTTTAGCGGATGACTCCAAATCCGTAAGAAGTACAGCTCTAGGCATGTTAGCAGAAGCAGATTTACCAGAAGAAAGTGCGATTCAATTGTTCACCAACATTCTCCAAAATGGAACCATGGAGGAGAAACAAGCTACTTTAGCAGCCTTGGGTAAATTGAAAAGTGTGGGTGCAGTTAAAGTAATTTTAGGACAAGTTGACCAACTAATTAAAGGTAAAGCAGCACCAGAAATTCAATTAGATATATTAGAGGCAGCAGCAGCGAATGGTGCTGCTGTGTTGACGAGTAAAGTAGCAATTTATCAAAAAGCAAAAATTGCGGGTGACCCATTAGTTGATTATGCAGAAACTTTGGCAGGCGGTAATAAGCGCAGAGGTCAAAATATTTTTTATAGAAATGAAGCAGCTCAATGTGTGCGTTGTCATGCCATCTTTGAGTGGGGAGGGGATGCGGGCCCAGTCTTAGCTGGTATTGCCTCCAAACGAACGCCTAAAGAATTATTAGAGTCCATTATTGAACCAAGTGCTCAATATTCACCCGGTCATGGGGTAGCTACGCTGACCCTGAAAGATGGAACGACTACGACAGGGATTGTTATGGAGGAATCTGAAACTGAGGTAAAACTGAAAATTGGTAAGGAGGCTATTGAGACGATTGCAAAGTCTACCATTGAGCATAGAGAAAATGTACCTTCGAGTATGCCCGGTGTAAAAGACATTTTGAGTAAGCAGCAAATTCGAGATTTAATGGCGTTTTTGGTGAGTTTGGAGGAGGAGGAGAGTTGATTATATTAAACAACTATTCTCAAGAAAGCTTATCTTTGTTAGGTAACAAATTGATTTTAATATGGCAACTACTAGCAATTTAAAGGTGATAGAGGCATTTCCGCTTACAGAGGTAGTGGAATTGGGCACAGTCGTATTGCAAAAGAAGATGTCTTTAGAAGAATTTTTAGCAATTGTCCGAGCCTATCCTAATTTAAATGTAGAAAGAGAAAAAAACGGAAAAGTTACAATTATGTCTCCTGTAAAATTTGGTTCTGGTAAAAAAGAACTTCACTTCGGCATTTATTTAGGTAATTGGTGGTTAGAAAATGATGAAAAAGGGGAAGTCTTTAGTTCCGCTACGGGAATCATGCTAGAAGATACTTCCTTCAAAAGCCCAGATTGTGGCTGGATTAGCGAAGAGCGATTAGCTCTAAATCCAGTCGAAGATGAGAATGCTGATTTTTTGAAAGTAGCACCAGATTTTGTCATCGAAATCAAATCTCTTTCAGACAGCATTAAAAAACTAAAAAACAAAATGGCTAACAGCTGGATAAAAAATGGCGTTCGACTTGCTTGGCTGATTGACCCATATAAAGAAAGAGCTTACATCTACCGACCAAATCAAGCACCAAAAGAAATTAAAGGTTTTGATGGGAAATTTTTGAGTGGAGAAGATGTACTGGTTGGGTTTGAACTAAACTTAGAGAAGATGAAAATGAAGCAACAAAAAAGAAAGCTATAATATTGGTAAAATAAGTGCTAATAATAAAAATGGGATTTAAAACTGTAATGATTTTAAATCCCTTTTTTATTGTTTGAGGGTGGAGGGTATTCGATTTATAGCGGATTTCCCTCTTTGTCTACTTTTAAAATAGTAGCTGTACTATTAAAAACATCATCAATATCACTTAGAGCTCCTACTATTAGAAAACCTTCTGTTGTTTCGATTAAATCTCTACCTCTAAAATCTTGTTCAGTACTGTAGGTTTGTCTCCAGATTTCGTTACCTTGGCTATCCATTTTTATCAAAACCACTTTTAAATTTTCGTTTTCCTCAGATAAAGAGCCGAGCAACATAATTTCTCCTGTTGTTAACTCTA
Source organism: uncultured Saprospiraceae bacterium (assembly GCA_938010785.1). Taxonomy (GTDB): domain Bacteria; phylum Bacteroidota; class Bacteroidia; order Chitinophagales; family Saprospiraceae; genus JAFMDF01. The sequence goes on along the minus strand of CALLVC010000433.1, from coordinate 18,925 downwards.
GGATACTTGTTGCGGTATTTGTCCTACCTATGCTTATTTCTTTTGTCCAAGCAGTCCAGCCATTTAATTCCGTTTTGGCTATTATCACCTTTAGGGGACTTGATAGAGAAAAATCATCTCTAGGAGTATTCAATGCAGAAAGTAAATTATTATCAACTGTTTTTATTGTTTTATGTGGGCAAAAAGTAGATAAGGAAATTTGTATTTCTGTATCTCTTACCCACAATTTCTCGCCTTCAGAATTAATTCTCAGAAAGGCTAGACTTTTTTGAGGTGGAACTAGTTTGCTAGATGGAATTATGATATCGCCATTATTTAATTCAATTGGATTAAAGCCTTCTAGGGAAAAATTCTCTCCATTGTAAAATTCTCTCCATTGTTCTTCTCCTATATTGTTGTATTTAAATACGATAGCACTAAATCCTGAATCAGCGACCGAACCAACAGCTAGAATACCATTATCCATTGTCTGAATAGCATAAAATTCATCAATTAGACCTGTAGTTTCTAAATTTCTGTAAACCCATTGTTCTTCTCCATCTTTGTTTAAACTAGCTATACTAGGACGTAAATTTAAAATACCAGTGATTATTAATCCATCATTTTTTTGTTTTTCAACTTTCCCACTAGTAAGAAAATTGATATCAAAATAACTTCTGGACCAAATCTCATTAAGCTCTGTATTTAATTTTAATAAGCCTAATCCTCTTTCTTCTTGGAATGCTCCTGAAATTACTATTTCTCCATTGCTCTGGATGATGACAGAATTAAATATATTAAAATCATCATAGACTATAAATCCCTGAGGTAGCGTTCTATCGGTAGGTGTAGGATTGTTTTCTTTTTTGCATCCTAATATCAAAATGAGGCAAAAGATGGCAAAAAAATATTGGTTTAATGTTTTCATTGAAAAAATGTTGATATAGTTTAGAAAAAACGGAAATGATTAGATTATCAATATAACGAATTTCTACCTGTCGGTAGACAGGCATCATTCATCATTAAAACAAATCCTCCATCCGATTCTTCTGCACTGCCTGCCAAGCCATCACACTCAAGCCTTTTACCGCATGATTCATATTGGCAAACTTAGGATTGGTAGAGTGCCCTGTTTTATAACGCTTATAAATTTGCTGGACGACTACTGCAATTTTAAACAAACCAAAAACATAATAATAAACAATATTGCTTAAATCTCGCCCACTAGCTTTCGCATATATTTTGGCAATTTCTCCTCTCGAAGGATTCCCTGGAAGGGTAGTGGGACTTAAAGCTAATTGCTGTACCCATTTTGGGTCATTTGCATTGGTCCAATAGCACAAGGAAGTACCTAAATCCATTAAGGGGTCTCCCAAGGTACACATCTCCCAATCTAAAATGGCGATGATATTGGTCCAATCATCACTATCCAAAACGACGTTATCGTACTTATAATCATTATGGATTAAGCAGCTATCTGATTCTGGTAATAAATTATCTGATAACCATGCACTTACTTTTTCGATTTCTGGGACCTCGTCTGTTTTGGCGTTGAAATACCGTTTGGTCCAACCCCTTACTTGTCGTTCGTTATAGCCTGCTGGCTTTCCTAAATCACCTAATCCTACCGCTTCATAATCGACGTTGTGTAAATCAACCATGGTTTCTACCAAAGAATTTGCGATACCAGTCATTAATGTGGGGGCAGGGTGCATTTCTTTGGGCATACCTGAACGTAAAATGACTCCTTCAACTCGCTCCATCACATAAAACTCTTTGCCCATGATGCTTTCATCTTCGCAGAATAAAAGTGGTTTGGGGACTTTATTATAAGAGCCAATGAGTTTAGAAAATAGCTTGTATTCTCTAGACATATCGTGCGCAGACTTAATTTTAGGCCCAAAAGGCGGTCGTCGCAGTACTAATCTTGTATCACCAATATTCACCGCATAGGTTAAATTAGAAGCGCCTCCAGGAAATTGTTTGACCGTTAAATCACCCGTAAATTGAGGTAGGTGTTTACTGAAATAATCTTTTAAGACTTTAAGGTCAAGTTCTTCTCCTTTTCTAACGGCTACCGCTTTATCTTTCCAGTTGTCAGACATGTTTTATTTTGTTTGTATTTTATTTAGTAGATATAGAGAATAAGGTTTTTCTTATAAAATAGAATATCTAAGTAAATGTTGATTGCTTTGGACATCGAGTCCCAAGCAATCAAAAAAGGGGATTTTAAGGGTGAACTAAAATAGATTTTCAAAGAAAACCTATTTTAGTTCACCCTTAAAAAACCCTTTTTACAAATTTTGCCGTTCGATACGGCAAAATTTGTTGGGAACGTATAGTTAAGTATTTTTATAAGAAAACCTTTTACCAATCGAAGTAATTCATTAAAAGTCTCTATGCTCTCAATTCCGCTTGTGGAATGGTCTCTACTCCCGATTTCTATCGTGGACTATTCTTTTTTAGATAGGCATAATAAGCTCGCCAAATTTCAGCACTTTCAACATTGGGTGTTTTAATTTCTAAAATGGCAGGGCGATTATTCGCTTGTTTTTTATAAAAATCAGTTAAAGTCGTTTTTAGACTTTCTTCATTTTCTACCACAAAATAGTTTAAAATATAGGTTTTGGCAATATATTCAGCACTTCGTTCTTGCTGAGCTTCAAAATAAGTATCTAATTGAGCGGTCTTGTCGGGACCTTTGATAAATCGAAAGATATTACCGCCTCCATTATTGATTAAAATAACCCTTAGAGTAGGCGACAAATGATGTTGCCAGAAAGCGTTAGAATCATAGAAAAAGGAAATATCCCCTGTAATAATCGTTGTAGGCAATTTAGTAATATATGCTGCGCCTGTGGCGGTAGAAGTGGACCCATCTATTCCAGCTACCCCTCTATTGGCATTATAAATAATATCCTTTCGAGTCTTAAATAATTGAGCATAGCGAACAGGGGTGCTATTGGCTAAATGGAGATTGGTATTTTTCGGAAGCTTAGGGAGTATAATTTTAAACGCTTGAATGTCTGACCATCCAGCTTGTTTTAAATATTTTTTTTGTGCTTTTTGGATTTCTTTTGCTCGGTTTTTCCAGAGGATTTGGTAGTTATTCCTCCCCCTGCCCCCCTCCAGAGGGGGATAAGCCTCGTGGTCATTTGATAAACTATCTTTTAATTTAGTCTTGGAGGTTTTTAAAGCGAAAGTCTTCTCCTCTTCCGAAGGAGGAAATGATTCTTTTATCTCGTCTTTTAAAGTTTTCAAATGCGAAACAGTTTCTTCTTGATTCCTTAAGTTTTTTTCCACGAAAGCCTTCTCCCCCTCTGGAGGGGGTAAGGGGGAGGAAACTACAGAAACCACTGCCCCCAACTGCTCAAAAAAAACACTAGGTTTCATATTAATCGTCTGGGTCAATCCCTGAAAGGTATCCAAATGATAGTCGATTTCGCCAATATGCCAATGTGCTTTTGGTGGATACTTTCGCAACCACAATTTAATCCGTTTAGAAATAAAAGCGCCGCCAATAGTAATTAATAAATCTGGTTGAAATAGAGCGGTCTCTGCTTCTGAGACGGTACTTAATACACTATCAAAATCAACTATAAATTTTTTATCATAAAGATTGGAGGTAATTTCAGGTAAAACGGCTACCGTTGTGTCTTGGCTAATTTTTTTTAATTGTTTGTTTAAGGAAATGATTTCCTGTTTAGGGAGCGGAAGTAGACCACCTAAAACAATTTTCTGTTTTGAGGTTTGCCACTTATTAACAAGTGTGGATAACTGTGTGGATAAAAGTTTTTTTTCAAAAGCTACTGTTTCTATGATTTTAGGTAAGGAAATACCCGTATAATCACTCACTTCATACAAAGGTTCTCTGAATGGGATATTGACGTGAACGGGTCCGCCACTTCCTTCCACCGACTGGTCAATGGCTTCACAAACGATTCGATTAGCACTCCATAGCCCATCTTTATCCGTCACCTCTTGGGGTAATTCATAGCTTCGTTTTACATAATTAGCAAATACATTTCGTTGGGCAATGGACTGCCCTTCGCCTTGATGTATCCACTCAACAGGACGGTCTGCCGTCAATATTAATAAAGGAATGTTTTGATAAAAAGCTTCTGCAATGGCTGGCGCAAAATTCAAAGAAGCAGTCCCCGAAGTACAAGTAATAATAACGGGCTTGCGTGTTTGTTGAGCGATACCCATTGCGAAGAAGCCTGCCACTCGTTCATCTGGAATACTCAGACAATCAAATTTGCCATGTTCGGCAAAGGAAATAACCAAAGGTGCGTTTCTAGAACCGGGAGAGATAATGACTTGTTCAATACCTTTTTGAGCACAGATTTCTACAAGATTACGAATGTGTGGCTTATTTGAAAGCATTTTTAGGTGTCAGGTTTTAGGTGCCAGGTATCAGGTTTCAGGTTAGGATATGTCCTACCTGACATCCGAAACCTGATACCTAAGACCTAATCAAACAAATTCTTTCAAATATACTTTTTCGATGACGCTAGACAAAGTTTTGGCTTTCATTTCTGTTTCTTCCCATTCTTTTTCGGGGTCAGAATCAGGTAGGATACCTCCACCGACATACAAAGCAAAGTAATCTTTCATAACCTGCATACATCGAAGATTGACAAATAGATTGGTCTCTTCGTTTAAGTTGACAGGACCCAAAAAACCACAGTAATAGTCTCTAGTATGAGGTTCTTGGTTGATGATAAATTCTTTGGCAGATTGCTTAGGCATACCACAAACCGCAGGACTTGGATGTAAATCAGAGACTAACTCGTAAACTTGTCCTTTAGGATTGAACGAAAAGTCAGTATGTAAGTGTAAAACATTTCCTGCTTTGACAGTCTTACGTTCAGATTTTTTAAAATTAATACCTTTATTTCGTAAAATTCTTTGAAAATAGCGTTCGACTATAGATTGCTCCTCAATTTCTTTGCTGCCCCATTGAACTTCTTCTAGTGGTAGACCTAAATCTATTTGCGTCCCCGCTAATGCCATCGTATGTGCTAGACCATTTTGAGTGTATAAAATTTCTGGAGAAGCACCAATCCAACAGCCTTCATTAGCAATATTGACTAGATAAATAAAAGCGGTAGGATAACTTGTTTTTAACGCTTCAAACAGTTTATATAAATTACCCGGTGTCGTATTAATTTTCTTTATTCTTGAAAATATTAATTTTTTGAAGCGAGCCTTAGTTGCGCCAATAAATTGATTAACTGTACTAATATAGTCACTTTTGGTAATTACTTTTACAGTATTATTATAAGTTGAGTGAAAACTAACTTTAGCATTTCTAATAACTTCCTCGCTATTAATAAATACACTAGGTTTGCCACTTGACCGAGTAAACGGGTAAAAGACAAATCCTTTCTTTGTAAAAGTGCTGCTATCTAGCAGGCTATAACCATTGTCTTTTTGTTTTACCAAAAAGTGGTCAACCTGATTAGGCAAGCGATAGAGTGCAAATGTTATATTGTCTGTTAGAGGAATCACTTTATGCAAAATATTTTTTAGATTTTTTGACAAATCTTATGATTTTCAGTTGAAGCAAAAGTTTGAAGTTTTTTCCAGAAGGTCAATAAACTTAAATTTTTATTTCGGCCATAAAATTTATCAAAGAATAGTTTTTAAAGTACGGTTAGTACAAATATACAAACTTTCAATTTTTTCTGAAAGTTTTATAAGTTAAACTTCAAAACTTTCTTTTTTGTTCGATTTCGTTGGATTTTTTTTGTGGGTGTTTCTTCGAATTTATCCACAAAGTAAATAGCTTTGGGTTGTTCAAATTTGGATAGAACTTCTTTAATTTCAAGTTTTAACGCATTTGTTTTTTTTGATATCCACTCTTTATCTTCTATGATTAGAATTACTTTATTTTCTAGTTTTTTATCGGGAGCCGAGGTGATGAAAAAACGTTGAGTAATGATTTTTTCAAGGATATCCTCTATTTTTTCTGGAAATACTTTAATCCCTCCTGTGTTAATGACATTATCAAATCGACCCAACCATTCAAACTGTTGCGCATTTTTTAAATCAATAATATCATTAGTGATAACGGTATTTTCTGATAGTTTGGGTGCATCAATTTTTAAGCAGCCCCTTTTGTCTTTGGAGAAATTGATATTAGATAAGGCTTCGAAGTGAGGACTTTGGTCTGTACCATTCAATTTTTTTATGGCTACGTGTGTAATCGTTTCTGTCATGCCGTAGGTAGCATAACATTGGGTAGAAATCGTTTCTAATTTTTTACCTAGTTGAGTATCTACTTTTCCTCCACCAATAATTAATTTTTTGATTAAAGAAAATTTTTCTGGATGCTCTTCAAAAATAGTAGCGACTTGCAAAGGAATCATGGCTGCAAAATCTATAGGGTGCGTAATATTGGCAATTGGATTTCCTTTAGGTGGGACTAGTTGCAAATCTAAGCCCCACATCATTGCTCTTACGACCATCATCTTACCTGCAATATAATCGCAAGGTAAACTGAGTAAGGCTTTTTGACCACTCTTAAAGCCAAAATATTGACCAGTCATAAACGCACTGTTCATCATGCGTTCTTTCAGCAATTTAATTTTTTTTGGTTTGCCAGTAGACCCTGAAGTTTGGACGAAGACGTAATCCTTTTCATTTACCCATTCCCTAATAAACTGATGTAAGCTTTTTTGCCAATTCTCTTTTTTGGTAGATGGGTAATTTCTTAACCAAGCACCTTCTAGTAATGCCTCATTGGTATAGTTAAAACCATTGATGAGAAGAGATACATAATTTCTTTGGAACGGCATGAGGAAATGATGAATGATGAACGATGAATGATGAATTCAAACTGGAAATGAATTTACTTTTTTGGCGAGGTAGACTAATTTGAGGAAGCAAATTTTTTGTCGTAATGCACAACCGCATTAAACCAAGCGGCTCTAGAGGTGCGGAATAGCCAGATAAAAAATATAGCAGAAATACCAATTAAAACTAAAGTTGTTTTGTTCACACTCCAGCCTAGTCCCATGATACAGGCTCCACCAAAAATAACACAAAAGAAGCCCCAAAAAATATAGGAGATAAACATCGCCCCATAATAAAATCCTGGCTCAGGCATATAATTTTGTTGACAATGAGGACATACATCAGGCATACCCGTGATGTCTGAAAATGACCATGTACTCGTGTGGAACAAATTTCCTTCGTGACAACGAGGACACTTTAAATTCAAAATGCTATATAACTTATTTCCTTTTTTGAATAATCCCATTTTGTAAAGGTTTTAAATGTATAGGGGTGTAAAGGTATAGAGGTTTAAGGATTTGATGGGTTTATTGATAAATTTGTCAAGTCCCATAATCCATTATTTTTGTAATAAATATTTCCATGCTCTACTATTAATGGAGACTCAATATTATTGGAGTACAATTGTCCTGTTCCAAGTCCTTGTGGCATTGGGTTATTCAAAGTAGCAGTCCACTGAGCGATGGCATTTAAGCCAATGTTAGATTCCAAGGCAGAAGTTATCCACCAAGGCGTCTCAAATTCTTCGCACAAGTCAATCCATTCTTGCGTGCCACTATAACCACCAATAAAGCTCGGTTTGAAAATTAAGTACTGAGGGCGAATAGTCTCGATGACTTTCCTTTTATTAGCTGGTGTAAAGATGCCAATTAATTCTTCATCCAAAGCGATTGGGAGTGGTGTTTTTTCACAGAGGTGAGCCATTTCTGTCAATTGACCTTGTTTGATTGGTTGTTCGATGGAATGGAGTTCAAAATCAGAAAGTTGCTTTAGTTTTTCTAGAGCGTTTTTCGGAAGGAATGCACCATTTGCATCCACTCTAATTTCAATTTCTTGAGCGGAGAAGTGTTGGCGAATAAATTTCAATAAATCTAATTCTGCTTCAAAATCAATAGCCCCTATTTTTAGTTTAATACAATCAAATCCAGCGGCTAGTTTAGCTTTGATTTGTTCAAACATAAATGCTTTTTTACCCATCCATATTAGTCCGTTGATGGGGATAGGTATTTCGGCTTTAGTAAATGGAGAAGGGAATAAAATTTTAGACCCTTTATTTGTTAAATCTTTCAAAGCAATTTCTAATCCAAAATGGATAGAAGGAAATTGTCGTAAACCTTCGGATAGCCAATATTCATGTTGGTTAATTTTTGCACAAACTTCTGCTACTTTGGCCTCATAATTAGGCACATCATCCGCACTTAGTCCTTTTAATAAACCACATTCGCCAATGCCGATTAGGTTGGGCTGGTTGGTGTCTTTTAAAAAGATAAACCAAGAATCTTTGGTCCGCAAGATTCCTCTAGAGGTACCGCTAGCTTGTTTGAATTGGAGGGTATATTTTTTGAATGTTGCTTGGAGCATTAGAATTTTTATAGAGAAAACCGAAATATAGCTTTAGAGTTTAACTAAAATTAAAAAAGGTGATTACTTTTGCAGCAATCACCTTTTTTAATCTTTATTTTTTAGGATATTTTCGAAACTTAACGAAGTGATTTTCTAGCTCCAAACGATAGATTTAAGGTATTAATTTTATCCTCTGTAGGACCTATACGATTTCCTGAAAAATGTAAATGAATATCAGGTTGGACAAAAATACTCCAACTAGGAGAAATATATCGTTCTGCACCGACACCCATATTGATAGACAAATAACGATTTGTTTTAAGACCATCGCCTGCTAATAAACCATTATTAAAATCAATTTGACTTATTCTAGAGGTAGTGATGTCATTTACTTTAGACCGGCTGATAGCAGAAACTTCTGCCAAATCGTATTCTGCTCTTAAAATTATATTCAGCACTGGACCTCCTTGTGCGTATAAATGCCATTTACCTTTGCCTAATACAGCGTAGTTATATCTTAAGATTGCTGGGATATTAATAGTTTGAAGGTGAACAGTTTGAAAATGTGTTCTTTTTTCGTTTGCTTTAGGCGAATCCACAATATTCGGGTCATATTGTTTAGCCGCGTAGAGTAATCCCGTTTCAACTTCCCAACGATTATATTTAAAACCTAGTGTAATGCCACTACCGTAACCAAATCCAGTATCTGCAAAGGCATTAATATCCAAAATTTCTCCACCCGTTACATAAGCGTTGGTAATCGCTAAGTTTGCGACTAAGCCTAAACGTAAACGAGCTGGAATTTTGTGGTATTTACAATCTTTACAACCTAGTGGAGTGATGTAAAGTGATTCCACGAAATTCGGGCGAAGAGAAGGTACTGTTCTGATTATAGTATTGCCCGTTTCGGTAAAAGCTGTTAAGTGTTGATTCATCTCACTGACAGAGATGGTCAAACCTGACCTATGTCCAATTGAGGAAGAATTGGAGCCTGGCAAATTATTAAGGACAGCATAATTTCTAGCAATCACATTATCTGCGGCTATAACATGGTCCGTTTCTATACTAGCAACATTTTTACGCTTATCGGCATCAATAAGAGCCGTTTTAGCTATTGATTTTTTTGCGATAGCAGGTTGCTTAGTATTATTTGCTTGATTAGTCTGCTTAGTAGGTGTATTTGTTTTTTCTGATGCAGCAGGTGTTGGAATATTTAATGGTTCAACTGGTTGCTGTTCAAATATTTCTTGATTTGTACTTTCATGAGGGATGAAAGAGAAATTAGTAGGTAAGTATTGATAGATGTTTAATAATAATAAAATCATTAAAGTAGCTTCTATCAATTTGTAGCGGTAGAGTTTTTCTCTAATAGCAAAGTTGGCATTTAGTGTTGCGACTAATTTTTGCCAATTGCTAGGTTGATAACTAGGATAAATATTTTTTAGCTTATCTGCGACTTGGGTATCAAATTGTAAATCTGTTATTTCTACTCCATCTAAAGCTTTTTCTATATCGTTCCAGTTTGGAGAGGTAGCACCTTTTAAATTAGCTAACTTATCACTGAAGACATTATCAAATTGAGCATCTACGGCTTCTGCCTGTCCTAATCCAGCGGCTATTCCAGCCCAACCTAAAGCTGCGCCAGGAGCTTCTATGTCACCAATTTTATCTTTAATGATGGTATCGAAATGTGCGTCGATATCCCCTGCTTCGCCAACTGGTAAGTTATGCAATAACATCTCCATCTGCGCCCAATGCTGTTCATTGTATGCCACTTCTAGATTCTCTAAAGAATCTTTTACCGCCTTGTCGAAAGGTTGCTGCTTCATTTCTATTATACCTAAATTGATTTTTGCGTGCTAAATTAACTTTCGGGTTGTTAGTTAATTGCTTATATTTTTTTATTAAGAATTTCTCTAAGTTTCATTCTAGATTTTACTAGATTAGACCGAGAAGTACTTTCTGTAATTTCCATTAGTTCGGCTATTTCTTTATGCGAATAGCCTTCAATGGCATATAAGTTAAAAACAACCCGATAAGCAGGTGTTAGTTGTTGAACTGCTTCTAAAATTTCTTTCTCAGAACACTGACTGATTGCGTCAGCATCCGTCGATTGCAAATCATAAGCAGTATCTAAATCTTCTGTACGTCGCCGAATATTTTTTCGATAAAAGTCAATAGCTGTATTAACCATTATTCGTCGTATCCAAGCGGCTAAAGTTGTACCCGGTTGATATTTTGCAATATTTCGAAAAACTTTAATAAAGCCTTCTTGCAATATATCCAGGGCATCGTGTTCATTTTTAGCATAGCGAAGACAAACCCCCATCATTTGGGAGTAGTGCATTTCATATAGTTGCTTTTGTGCCCAACGTTCATTGCGCATACAAGCAGCCAAGAAATCCTTTTCGCTATATTTAAAAGGCAAAACGAAGTCCATAAATAGGTATTAAGTACTATTAGGAAGATCCCTTTAGTTACCTAGTAAAGGTAGTCGTTTTTTGGTTGCTTTCCAAAAAAGAAAAATTTGAAAAAAAGCAATATATTGTCCAATTGCTTACCTTTTTGGTAGTTTGATTGGGTTTTGACTAACTTTAGCAATTAGATAACGGTGAGAACAAGGTTCTTGCTGCCTTGTATTTTGAAAAAAATGAGGACTTTTATCTAATCAACATTAATACTCCTCCTTGCTTCACATTTTTTCCAGATGCTTGCTCTAGTTGAACGATATAAGTATAGGTGCCCATAGGGACATCCTTGCCATTTTTTTGACCATCCCAACCAATATTGGGGTCTCTACTTTCAAAGATTTTTCCACCATGACGATTATAAATAGCTAAATAATAATTTTGGATACTGGCTTGAAAGAGTATGGTCGGTTTAAAAACTTGATTATTACCTTGTGGCGCAAATGCATTAGGCATAACAAAACTAGCAATTTGAGCTAGACAGGCGGTATTAGACCTAGAAGTATAATTTTCAATACCTGATTTAGCAAAGGTGACACTAATTTCTGCTTCGACAAAATAACAAGCATTGTCATCAATAGCAGCAGTAATAGGCACTGAGTAAGTGGTCGTATTACCATCGATTCGACCGATAAACAAAGGTTCATCATTTTCTAATTTATAGATAGCATAGCTATTGACTGTACCTATTTTAGTATCATATGGTGTCCAAATTAATTGGTCTGTTTTATCAGGTAGTGCGGTGCCTTCTAAAAAAATAGTACTGACATAATTAGAAATAGTGGTAGAATCACATTGGTCAGTCGTACTGATTCGATAAAACGTTTTTCCTTCATTTCCTGCAACAGGGTCTAGTAAATAGGAGGCGGGGTCTTCTAAAGGGGTAGAAAAATTTAGTGAATTTTCTGAGTCAAAACCAATATTATCGAAAGACCTGAATATTTGAACAGTTGAAAGTGCCGCATCTTCATTCCATTCCCATAATAATTCAACTTCGGCATCATCCGTAAAAGTGACGTTCTTGACTAATAAATTACCTACGGGATTTACAACATCTGCTTCTATTTCAATAACATTAGATTTGGCATTGATTCCCGTATTTTTTTGTATGGCATTGATATAAAAATCATAGCTAACACCGTTTTCTGCATTTAGAAAATCGTAGGTGTTTATATCTCCTTGGATAACAGCGATTCTTTCTGCTGTTGTTTTATCCTTGCGTACCCAAATTTCTTGTGCTTCAATACCGTCCATCCAATTTTCGTACAAATTCCAATTTAATTGAATGCTTTGATTGCAAGGACTGTTTGCTGCTTGTAAAAAAATACTACTATGTGGTTCTACAAAGGCACTAGTATTGCCACATTGGTCCATAGCAGAAACAAAATAAGTCTCAGATTTTTCAGTAGGAGCAGCAAAAATATCCAAAAAAGAAGTGCCAAAAGCAACGGTATCAATGACTATAGTGTCAGCATCCGTAACTCGATAAATAATATAGCCCCATGTTTGAGGAGAAAGGCTTTGTTCCCATTGTAGTGTCACTATGCTATTTTCTACGGAGACACTAATGATTGGAGCAACATCTGGAGGTTGATTATTTAGGGTATCAGAAGAAAGCATGGTTAATCCAGGACAATCGAAGTTACTTTGTAGGTAATAATACCATATTTCATTACTTGGTGTTCTATGCTCAAAGGCAAATTCATTTATATCTGTAATGCTATTTATAAGTGTATAAGGACCATTTCTATCTTGGCTTCCATAAACATCAAAAGATAGGAAAGCACCACAAGTATTAGTTGCTTTATTGTAAATCAGACTATCTCCTTTAATGCAAATAAGCGTAGGCGCTTGAACTACTTGAGCCGTTAATAGCTTAGTAAGGAGTGTCAATAAAATTAATAGCGTAATTCTCATTTAGGAGGATTATATTAGGGGGCATATACCAAGAACCGTGAACCGTTTTACTCCATGCTAGCTTGAAATTTTTTCTCTAGGTCCACCATATCATAAATATCTGCTAATTCATATTCTTGAACAACGTTATTATCAATTTCTTTTCTAAAATAAATTAAACCTATACCTTTTGCATATAATTCGACACTATTATAATTTAATTCTTGAAAACCAACTTCTTCTATTTCCAATAATTCTTTGTTAAAAAATCGGACACAATCGACTGTTTTGCCTTTGTAGGAATAAGTCGCAGCTCCCATATAATGTCGATTTTTGATGAGTCGATATTTTTGATTGGGGTGATTATAGTCTTTCCAAAATACCTTATACAGAAATAATCCAGTAGAATCTGTCACCTCAAAAGGGTAGACATTATCTACTTCTACTCGAACAGGATTTTGTAATTGTTTGCCCGTAAGAGAATCCGTTTCATATAAATAAAAGTCGTTTAAAATAACTCCATTTTTTACAATCTCTTCATTGGTAAGTTGCTGTATCACAAAGTCATGGTCAAAATATTCACTCGTTAAAATAGTATCACCTCTAGAAATAGTGGTTCTAAAATACCAGTAGAAAGGAGCTAAACTATCATTGACTGCTTGATATTCATAGACTTTTCCGTCCATGAAATCACTGACAGGATAATAATAATCTCGGATGTTTTGTTTAGCGGGTTGAGATTGACAGCTATATAAAAATAGGATAGTCAGACATGGAAGCCCTATTTTAAACAATAAGGGGCATTTTAAAAAAATACCATCTATTTTTTGAAAACTTGTTTTGAGCATGAAATTGAAATTAGGCGACTAGTAAAGGGAATAACTCAAAGGTTATTCTAATAAAGCAACTAAGGCTTATCTTTGTTGTCATTTTAGTAACAAAAATATTACGTTTTATTCAAATGATAGTTGTTAGTAAGTTACCAACTAACTAAAAAGATTACAGGTCAAAAACCTACGATTGATGGTAAATTGGATGATGCCGCTTGGCAAGCAGTAGAGTGGGGTAGCGACTTTACGCAATTGGAACCGAATGATGGGGGTATCAATTGCACCGACGAAATTTAAAATTTTATACGATGATGAAAACATTTATGTTGGCTATCGAATGATAGATGATGAACCAGAGAAAGTAGTCAGGATTGGTTAATTAGGCCGCCTCATCCCTAACCTAATAATTTTTTATAAGTCCGCACCAATTTTTTTTGGGAAGCTCCAAAACGAAACATGTTAAAGACAACAACATTGGCAAATTGTACTTTGAAGTAACTTCGATTATGATACTTACGAGCGGAAACTAAAACTTTGGTAGGAATAATTTTAAAGGGATATTTTTTTCTAGCACGAATCAAGAAATCATATTCTTCCATAATTAACAATTCCTCTTTATATCCATTTAACTCATTAAATAATTTTTTGGTGACAAATAAAGTCTGGTCTCCGCCTCTACAAAAAAGAAAATCCAAGCGTGACCAAAAGCCATTGGTTTTTACTAAAAGTCGATTGGTATCAAATTTAGCTTGAAAACAACCTATAGCGTAATTATTGGCGACCGCTTTTTTTATATCTGCTAAATAGCTTGAAGGAGGTAAAGTGTCGCAATGTATAAAGTATAGAAGGTCGCCTGTGGCAGCTTGACTTCCTTTATTCATTTGATGAGCTCTGCCACATTGGGTACAAATAATTACTTTCGCTCCTGCTTTTTGTGCTATTTCGGGCGTGTTATCTGTACTGCCACCATCTACGACAATGATTTCAGTTAAAGAATTATCCTGATATTTTAATAAATGCTTGATTAATTTAGCTACATTTTGAGCTTCATTCAATGTAGGAATAATTATGCTGACCCTTATTTTTGTTGATTCGTCTCGTTTATTCATTACTAAAAACTTGTTTAACCTAAAAAGCCTCTCCGATTGTGATATAAAAGCCACTTGTTTCTTTTCCAAATCCTGCATCTAATCTAATATGGATTCTTTCTTTTTTATTGATTAAGATTCTAAGCCCTGCACCATAGGTATACCTCAAATTATTAATACTAAAATCAGAAAAGACATTAGCTACTTGCCCAATCCCTCCGAAAAGTACCCCTCTAAATCGTTCTTTATATATTGGGAAACGATATTCTGATTGCAAGATAACTTGGTGGTTGTCTCTTAATCGTCCTTCAATATATCCTCTCATTTTTTTAGTGCCACCCAAAAGTGCTAATTGATTAAATGGTGCAGTTCCTCCAGTGAATTCACTATAAAAATTTAGCGCCACGACCTGATTGTTTTTGCTAAAATATTTACTAACATCTAAGGTGAATTTTGAGAAATTGAAATCACTACCTAAATAAGCACCATTGGAAAAACTAACAAACTCTACGAAAGTTCCTTTGGTTGGGAAAAAAATATTATCTCGGTTATCATAATTCAACACAATACCTGCACCAGATAAAAAGCCACCATTTTTTCCTACGATGGGTTGCGTATCTAAAATACCACCTTCTTTAATTTCTCTAATGTCAAAGTCATCCATCCAGTATCGGAATCCAGCATATAAATTTGGACGTAATAATTTTAGGGCATTAATTCGAATACGAGGATAGTTTACTTTATAAATTTCTAAACTTTCTTCCTTGGTATCATTACCTAAGCCAAAAAATTGATAGCTATAGAGATAATATCCCAATTCGCCGTATATATTATAGACCTGATTTTTAGCAAATAGTTGATAAGGTAAATAAACTAACACTTGTTTATTCAAGGTATAAGCAAAACCTAAAGTCAATTGAGACGGCCGAGTCGTGATATTTTCTTTTTTAAATCTAAAGGCATAAATACCGGTGACGCCAAAAGCCCAATCGGTTTCAGGAGAAAAAAAAGCAATAGGAACAGCGAAAAGGTTATTTTTTTTATTAGTGATAATAGAATCAACGGATACTACTCCTTGACTATGAATAGCAGTAGGGTATAGGAAACCCCATATCAAAATAAGAAAAAAGAACCTATTGCTATTTATTGACATATTAGTAAATACGGTTGAATTGTGCAAAAAGATTTTGGAACTAAGTAACAGCTTTGGAAGTTGTTTATATAGATGGAAAGGCAAAAGTAAATAATGCGGTAAATCAAATTGTTATTGAAATTGACATTATCCATCTTTTTTAGTATTGTTGAGTTAAAGCGGCATCTTTCTTTGTCAACTGCTGGCAGTTCATATGGCTAAATTTAATGCTATAAAATTGTGGCATATTCATTGAAATGTATAGAGAAGGGTAGTTGCTTGACTTTAGAAAGGCAAAATGTTACTTTTGCGAGAAATTTGCGTCACGAAAGTAGAAAGATTAAGCAACAATTTTGTTTTGGTCTCGTTCTGCAAAAAAAATATTTATCAATTTAGTGTTTTCAAAATTGTTTTAACATAGGGCGTATTAAATTTAAGCTAGGTCTAAAATTAAATCATCCACCAAGTTACACCAATCTTAAAACGAGTTTAGAAACACTTACCTAATTTTTATAAAAGATGTATTGGACATTAGAATTGGCATTAACTTTAGAAGAGGCTCCGTGGCCTGCAACTCGTGATGAGTTAATTGATTACGGTATTCGTTCTGGAGCACCCTTGGAGGTAATTGAAAACCTTCAAGAAATGGAAGATGAAGGCGAGTTGTACGAAGGGATTGAAGACGTATGGCCAGATTTTCCAAGAAAAGATGATTTTCTCTTTAACGAAGACGAGTATTAGCACTTAAATACTGGCTTAGCTATAAAAAGGTCTTGCTATAAAAATAGCAAGACCTTTTTTTGTAAACCTAATTTCCTAATTAGTGGTTCAACATAAAATTCCCTACCTTTGTTTGAATAGTTTTAACGATATTAGACCTTTAAGTAATTAGACAGAATTAAGTGAACAATTTTTAGTGTTTTTACCACATAGAGTCATAGAGTGAAAACCACATAGTGCATATAGTTTTACGAACTAAAGTTAACCAACTAATCCATTAAACTATATGCACTATGTGAAAATACAATTGTGACTATGTGGTAAAAAATGTTAGTTAATTTTTGTCATAGCACTTAGCATAAATGAATTTTTCCTCAAGATTATTAGAAGCAGCAGTGGATGCTTTTGCCAGTTTACCGGGTATTGGTAAAAAGACGGCTTTGCGCTTGGTGCTACATTTGTTGACGCAGCCTGCGGATGCCGCAGAACAATTTGCAGCAGATGTAGTCAAAATGCGGAGAGAGATTAAATTTTGTGAAAATTGTCATAATATTTCGGATGAGAGCCGATGTAATATTTGCCAAGATAAACGACGAGATGAATCGGTTATTTGCGTAGTCGAAAGTATTCGGGATGTAATGGCGATTGAAGAAACAGGACAGTATAAAGGACAATACCATGTGTTAGGCGGGGTTATTTCTCCTATTGAAGGAATTGGTCCAGGAGAATTAAATATTGATACACTAGTCGCAAGAGCCAATAAGGAAGCCACCAAAGAAATCATTATGGCGATTAGTCCAACCATAGAAGGAGATACGACGATATTTTATATTTCTAAAAAACTACGAGAAGCTTCTGTGAATATCTCTACGATTGCCAGAGGTATTTCTTTTGGTGGTGAGTTAGAATATGCGGATGAAGTGACTTTGGGGCGGTCGATAGTAGCACGTACACCCTATAGAAAATAAGTATTATGAGAATAGAAAAATTAAGTCTTAAAAATTTCCGAGGATTTGAGGAATTGGAGATTGACTTTCCTGCTAAAGAACAGGAAGGGGGATTGGCTGTTTTTATTGGGGCGAATGGGAGTGGGAAGAGTAGTGTTTTGGATGGTGTTTTTTGTCATTTAAAAGAAATTTACGATATACTGGAGCGTCATAAAAAATCAGAAAAAAGAATTAGAATAGGTTCTATTCTGGATAAGTGGAGAAATTTGACCGAAGAAGATATTTATGTTAAAGCTGACCAGTTAAACTTAGAATCTATATGGACTGTAGTTGAGAATAGAATAGAATTATCTAATATGATGAGACGTGATAATTTATCAAGTTTCTCAAATGATGTTTTTAGAATAATTGAGTGGAAAAAAATAAAAGAAGAATTTCCAATAATTGCTTTTTATAAAACGAATAGAGGTATTACAGTTCCATCTTTGAAGGCAAAGGATTTGACTAAATTAGGAATTGAGGAATCTTTTCAGCTAAATAATAATCAAGAGATAGATTTCAATTACTTTTTTGAATGGTTTAGAAACACAGAAGATTTTGAGAATGAACAACGATTATACAAAGACCCTAATTACAGGCATACTGGTCTTAAGGTACTTAGATATGTATTGCAGACTTTTTTGAAAGGTTATATTAACCCTAGAGTTCAACGTCAGCCTATTGAAAAACTAGTTTTAGAAAAAGGGGACGATATATTATCTGTAACTCAACTATCTCATGGTGAAAAATTGATGTTTGCACTCATTGGAGATATTGTAAGGAGAATAAGTATCACTCAACCGAGCTTGGAGAGCCCATTAGAAGGAAAAGGTGTTGTCATGATAGACGAAATAGAACAACATCTCCACCCTTCTTGGCAAAGAACCATCATTCCAAACCTTAGAAAAACATTTCCCAATATTCAATTCATCATTACCACTCATTCTCCACAAGTCTTGAGTAATGTACCTAAAGAGAATGTATTTATTTTAGAAGATTTTAAGTTGGTAGAAAAAACGCCCCCTACATATGGAAAGGATACGAATTCCATTTTATATGATTTATTCGGTGTAAGTGCTCGACCTAGTCATGCCAAAGCGGAGTTTAAGAAACTATATCAATTAATCGACGACCCAACAAAGGAAAAAGAGGCAGCAAAAATGTTGAAAGAATTGGAGGATAAATATGGAAAAAATGACCCAGATTTAATAGATGCTAAACTTAGTTTTGAATTTTTAATCGACTAAATGAAATATATTCAAAAAAGCATAAAGAACGAACCGAAGTCATTAAAAGAGGAACGTTCTACGCCAAATCCAAACTTTGATAGTTGTAACAAGGATGATATACGTAAAGCCCTTTTAAACGAGCAAGCGTACATTTGTGCCTATTGCATGAGGAGGATTGATAATAATAGAGATGAAAAAGCACAACCTAATATTAGGATTGAACATTTTGAAGG
>CALLVC010000432.1 GCA_938010785.1 uncultured Saprospiraceae bacterium | reverse complement strand
TTGGGCTTAAATGGAGATATACCGGTATGTACGGTTAATGAAGCGGGTGAACAAGTTGAATTAATGCTTTGCGAAGCCATCAATGAAGGATTGGATTTAGAAGGTGTAGAAATTTGTGAAGGTGCTTTGGATGGTATTGATTGTTCTCAATTGCCAATTGATTTACCAGTTTGTGGTGTGGATGCTAATGGGGTTGAATACAACTATGATAACCCATGTGATGCTTTGGCAGCTGGACTAGATTTAAGTGAAATTACCGTTTGTGGAAACTTGTTAGAAAATGTGCTGGAAGGATTCGATTGTGAAAGTTTAGGTCTGGAAGTAGATATTCCAGTTTGTACAACCAATGAAGCAGGCGAACAGGTTGAATTAATGCTTTGTGAAGCACTTAATCAAGGATTGAATATCAATAGTCTTGATTTATGTGATGGCGCCTTAGATGGGGTAGATTGTGATGGTTTAGGGGTAAACCTACAAGTTTGTAGTGTTGATGCAGATGGAAATGAGCTAAAATTTGATAATCCATGTGATGCTTTAGCAGCAGGAGTAGCTATTAATCAAATTTCGTTCTGTGAAGGTTTTGCAGATGATATTTTAGGGGACTTGGATTGTGAAAGCTTTGATTTTGATTTACCATTTTCAGTTTGTGTAAAAAATGATTTGGGCGAACAAGTCGAACTACAATTATGCGATGCTTTAAGTCAAGGATTCACTCCTGAAAATATTGAAATTTGCAATAATGTATTGGATGGAATTGATGCAGATGATTGTGAAGGAGTTGGTTTAAATGTTCCAGTATGTGTGGTAGATGCTGATGGCAACACAAAGGAGTTTAAAAATCCATGCGAAGCTTTAGCTGCTGGATTCTCTATAGAAGACTTGTCTTTCTGTGAAGATTTATTACAAGACGCGATGGCTGCTGCCTTTGGTACTTCAGACACGGAGGAAGCGGAAGTAATTATTGAAAGAGCTGAGTTATATCCGAATCCAGCCTTTAACAGCCTTACATTGGAGCTAAATCTAGTAGAAACTAAACAATTGGAGGTTGAAATCTCCTCAATAAATAGTAATGCTATTTATAGACAAAAATACAATGCGAAATATGGTATCAATGTGACCCATTTGGATGTATCTTCGCTAAGCGCTGGCGTTTATATTATAAAGGTCATTTCTGGTAAAGAAATAAAGGCGATGAAGTTTATTAAACAATAAAAGCTACAGTTAATCTGTATTAAAATATCGAGTATTATACTTACAAAAATTAGTCTGTGAGGGTACTACTTTGAGGGAATCTACATTGGGTAGGTTCCCTTTTTTAATTTCAAATCTAAAATTACAAATGTAAAATTTAAAAGTGGTTATCAGACAGTAACTTATCAAAGCTATCATTGTTCACTTTGAAATTTGAAATTTTACATTTTTGATTTAATCCTTTCCTTTCTAAACCTCCTCAAACCACAATTCCTCTTCCTCTCCTCCTTTATAATCGACAAATATTTCGGAGCCTGCTTCCGTTTTTTTCAAGCAATGAAATTGGAGTACTTTTCCTTCAATATCTAAAACTATCTCTGCATTAGGGCTATTAGAATGATTATAAATGGAACCATATCCTAAGGGAATGCAAGCAGCGCCTTTGGGGGCTGGCCAATTATAATAATAATCATAAAAAATAGTTTTATCAATCAATTTTAGCTGAGCAGGGGGAATAATAATCACGGGGCAATATTCAATAATATCTCCTTTATCAATATCTACAGCAGTGAAAACACCTCTGCCCCGCCCTTCTGATTGGGCTATATACAGTCCTGGAATGTGTAACATTTTCTCATTTTAAGTGCCTAAACCAAATAAAATTTGATGTAGTGTGTTTGTCATTTTCTGTAAGTTAACTGTTTTGAGGGGAAATCACTACATCTAGGTATGGTAATACTCGTTTAATTACATTTTCAGATGGCTACGAAACGGTAAGGAAAGATACTAAATAGCATTTAGGTAGGTACAAACGAACAATGCCTGTAGTTGACACAAAGGAAAACTACAGGCATCATTGAGGCCAAACCTCAAATCAATATAAGTAAAACGATATTAGCTATCGCCGAATTTCTTTTTCTTGTAAGACGCTTTTAAAACTTCGTCTCTACGTTCAACCGATGGCTTAGTAAAGTGCTTTCTTCTTCTCAATTCTTTCAAAGTTCCTACTTGCTGAAACTTACGCTTGTATCTTCTTAATGCTTTGTCGATTGACTCGTTATCTTTTACTTCAATAATTAACATAAATACTCCTTGATTGTTTTTTAGTTGAAAAAAAGGTTCTACGAACATTTATCAATAATAGTTATAATAAACACTCGTTTTTTCTTAATCGGCTGCAAAAATAAGTATTTTTATTTAAACTCGCCAATGTTTAGGCAAAAAAAAAGGGTTTTCTTATAAAGAATGGAACATCCGAGTAAATGTTGATTGAACCCGAACTATTTTTATACCCGAACTATTTTTATAATAGTCCTAGTTTGTTTTAATCTTATTCATTTAGCTTTTATTAACTAGACTTCAGTCCTCCGTCAACAGCTAAACAATGCCCTGTAACAAAAGAAGATTTATCACCCAGCAACCACACTATCGTTTCAGCAACTTCAGCGGGTTTTCCCAAACGCCCCATTGGTACATAGTTCTTCAAACTATTGCCTAACATTTCTTCAGGTAAATTGTCTAAAATAGCGGTCTCTGTCCAGCCTGGACAAACGGCATTCACCCGAATCGCTAATTTGGCATATTCTACAGCTGCGGTTCTTGTCAACCCCACAACACCATGTTTCGCAGCGCAGTAGGAATTGCCTCTGGGAACTGGGCCTAAGCCCGCTAAAGAAGCCACATTGACGATATTCCCTCCACCGTGATGCAACATAGCACTAATTTCTTCCCGCATGCAATAAAATACACCACTCAAATTTATGGCAATCATTTTATCCCAATCTTCAAATTTTATTTCGTGAGTAGGTGCTAATTTCCCTCCAATTCCTGCATTGTTAATCGCAAATTTGATTGGACCAAAAGCTGCTATTGACTGCACCATTAATTCCTTAACTTCCTCTTTCTTTGCCACATTACAGGCAATAAATTTAGCCGTTCCGCCTGCATTTTCAATCAGTTTTACGGTTTTGTTACCAGCATCCTTATTAATATCTGATACAATTACTTTTGCACCATGTTGCGCTAGTAAAATCGCCGTCGCTTGCCCAATACCAATTGCAGCTCCTGTAACTACCGCACATTTGTTTTTAAAAAATTCCATTTTTCTTTTTATGTGTTATGAATTAGGGCGAACGAAAAGTCAAAATTGTAATATATAAACCTTTAAAAATTGATAGTCGATGTTTGAAGATTGCATCTATAGCCGTCAAGATAAGGGATTATTGACCGAAAAGCAGGAGATACTTTGAAAGTATCTCCTGCTAGGGGAGTCTAGAAAGCGATACTTTCAGCGTATCTCTTTCTTTAGCCTGACGGCTATGGATTGCATCTTCAAACCAATATTTCGGCAGTTTTTAACTTTTATCAGTCAATTATATACTATAAAAACAACTTTTCGTTCGCCCTATGTTATGAATAATGAGTGCTACTATCTTTTTATCAATACTTCTGGATTCAAAATTCCCTTGGGGTCCAATTTGTCTTTCACCGCCCAAAGTGCTTCTCCAAAAATAGTTGATTGTTGGTCTGCATAATAAGGTTGATGGTCTTTTCCTACGGCATGATGATGGGTTATAGTTCCGCCATTTTCAATAATCGCTTTAGAAGCTGCTATTTTCACCGCATCCCATTGCTCCATCTGTTTGCCTGCTTTACCTTTCGCAATTATGGTGTAATAGGGTGCGGGGCCATCTGGATATAAATGCGTGAACCTACACGTAACAGTGCCAGCTCCACAATGTTTATTGACCGCATCTTGAGTGGCCTTTTTTACATTTTTATGGAAGGTTGGAAATTGGTCCCAAGTCACGGCGGTCTCAAATGTTTCTAATATAAAGCCCTTTTTCATCAACTCATCTCTCAAATAAGGTGCTTTCAAGAATGAATTTTTCCAAGCATCCGCTTTTGCACTTCGCCCATCCTTAGGAGCTTTTTTACTGTAAGTTCCTCCTAGTTTCTCACATATTTCTAGAGCTATTTTCATCCATTCGTCAACGGGATGATGGTGAGATTCAAAACCTATTATGACCATTGTCGAAACACCATCCCCTAATCCATTGGACATGGCTTCAATGGAGTCTACTAGACGAGCATTAGCTGGATTTAAACCACTTTGGGCAAGTAATCGTGTTGCTTCTACAGCTGCATCAAATTCCTTAAACTTAATGGTTTTAGCTGCTTTAAATTTTGGAATGTTTTGTAGCCGCATCCAGGCAGAAGTCACGATTCCAAAAATACCCTCTGACCCTGTGACTAATCTTTCTTCACTTGGTCCAGCACCATGTCCTGGCAACCTACGACTTTCCATAATGCCTTGTGGGGTCACCATGCGTACGGCTTGTACGAATTCGTCAATATGCGTATATAAGGTGGCAAAGTGTCCACCTGACCGTGTTACAATCCAACCACCCAAAGTAGAAAATTCAAAGCTTTGAGGATAATGTCGCATCGTCAAACCGTGTGGTCGCAATCCAGCCTCTAAAGCAGGACCAAATATTCCCCCTTGAATGTGCGCAGCTCGTGATTTTTCATCAATGGCCAGAATCTGGTCAAAATGACGCATATCCACCGTTATCACTCCTTGGTATTTACTATCTCTAGTCGGCTCTACCCCACCTGTCACACTGGACCCTCCACCAAAAGGAACTAGAGCAATGCGCTCCTTTTCAGCAAATTTCATTAACTCTAAAATCTGAATTTCTGTTGTCGGAAATGCTACATAATCCGGTGGGTTATCAAATTGACCATGTAATCCTCGCCAAACATCTCGAAAGGATTTTCCATAGCTATGAGCAGCTCTTTCTCCTACAGAATCGGTACAAAAAGATTGAAATTGTTTAGGCAATGAAAATCGAGCTGACCGAAGAGCAAGTTGGTCAATTGGAATTGGCTGTAAATCTTCTAATTCTTTTACTTGAAACATTGTTTTGAGAGAAACAATGTATTGATTTAAGATGTTGGGGTCAATTGTCTCGCTTAGATTTCCCCAACCCCAGTATTTTCGTTTTGCTAGCATCGATACTATTTTTTTTGCCCAAATTAGTAATTAAATTTGGAATAGCATCGTTGAAATCAACATTTACTTTAGGATTTTTTTCATTTATCTCTTTTTTTGAATCATCGAAAGAAGCTAAAGGAAATTTTTTCTTCATCCAATTAAGTATAGTAATTGCAGACGCTTCCCAATTTTGGTCTAACATAAGGTCATGCGCTAAATTTTTAATTTTCACAAAATCAGCTTTTTGCATTTCCGCTGTACGCTTATTCTCTGAAATAGTAATCATTTCATCTTTTTCTGCGCTTACAACTAGTACGGGATAAGAATGATTTTTTCGACCTTTTAATTTAGAGAAAAGAAAATCAAAAACAATTACACTTAAAGATTCCGAACTCATTAAGTTAGTATAGTTCCTAATTTCTTCTTCTGGCATTGTGGAAGAGAATAAAAACCTCTTGGCTTTTTCAGGTGTGTCCATTAAGTAAGCTAAATTCATCCCTATAAATGCTTTCAACATGGAAAAAGGAAAATTTGCCGTCATCTTAAATAATAATCGCCAAACTGGTTTACTAGGAACGGAGGCCATTAATATTGCACCCGCACAGTCGTTTTTTTCTAAATACTCCTGAATAATATAACCTCCCATAGAATGCCCAATCAGTATATGAGGTTTATCAATGTCCGATAGAATAATTTTTAAAACATCGATATAATCAGAAATCCTGTAGGTATTAATTCCTTTTTGGTGCCTGGAACGTCCATGATAAGGTAAGTCAAAAGTGTAGCATTCAAAACCACTTTTAGTAAAAAACGGTAGAAAATTTTTTTCCCAGCACCATGCTCCATGCCATGCTCCATGTATAAATACAAGAACAGGCAAGCTGTCATTCGAATTGTTAGGCTTGCTTTTAATGATGTTTAGATTCACTAGGTTTTCGATTATATGCGTGTAGAAATATATTACCTGTTCAAATTTCGTACCTAAAAACTGGTAGAAAGTCATCTGGAGAAATTATTGTAAATACGCCTGTAAAAAATATTTAATGCATTGGTCTTTTACTTACAATATTTTATACATTAGCTAACTTTTAACTTCTCCTTAACTACGCTTAGATTAAGATTTTGATAGTCAACACTTTACCACAACTTATTATTCAAAAACAGTCTACTAGAAGACATTTTTTAGTCAAAATGCTAATATTTGACAAATAAGAAATTTCAAAAAAGTGTAACTTTGTGTATTGTGTAACGTCCTATTACTATCCATTAGATTATAAGTTCATAGTCCAATAAGCGTATTTATTATACCACACAGCTCATTTGAACAACGCTTATAATCTTTTAACCAACTCAATTTAAGTATAATTGGAATTTTTGTGTCCAATACGTTATGCAACAAATTTCATGAACATCAGAAGGAAAAGTTGATAATTATTAATTTCTTTTTAGAGATTATTATGATTTTTAAGTCAGCTTATTCTTCGACCAAAAACCGTGGGCTTATGAACATTTTTACCTACTTGAAACAAGTAGCTCTTCTTACCTTGTTTATCCCTTTATTTTCTATTCCCCTAAAAAGTCAGTGCGTCCAAACAAATGGTACGATTATCGTTAACTCAACTGCCGATGAAGGTGTTGGTACGTTAAGAGATGCTATCAATTGTGCCAACATTTCTCCGGGGCCTAATCGTATAATTTTCCAAATTCCTAGTATAGACCGTGCAATCATCCAAATTGGAAGTACTTCTGGCGATGCGCTACCTGGTTTGGTGGATGACGGGACTACTATTGATGGAACTACCCAATCTGGATTTGGAACAAATGGCAATTTCGAACCTAAAATCATTTTAGATGGTAGTGTTCCTATTTGGGATGCCCCCATTAATGCCATTACTATTTTTGGAAATGAAGCAGAGATTTATGGATTGGAAATTAGAAATTTTCCTGATGATGGTATTGATGTCCAAGGTGCAAATGATGTATTTATCGGAGATGAAGAAGCGGGTAATGTCATTTACAATTGTGGAATTGCACAAGATTTCTTTCCTGTTACTGGTAATACTGGACCCTATAATGGAGTTGGAATCGTTGTCAGTTCAGATGCAGACAATGTCGAAATTCTCAATAATATAATCGGGACTGATTATACTCGTTCTCCAAATTTAGGGAATGAATGGGCTGGAATCTATATCAGAAATGGGTCCGACTTCACCCTAATTGAAGGAAATGTTATTGAAGGCAATGAAGTTGGAGTACGTGTTCGAAATGCTTTTGGTATTAAGATATCTGAAAATGAATTATCTTGTAATACCGAAGCGGGCATTCAATTTTCATCCGGTGGAAATGATGATAAAGCCCCGCCCATCATCAATAATTCAACGAATACACAAATTAGTGGTACTGGTAGCGCTGGGAATGAAATTGAAGTATTCATTAACGCTGCTTGTAATATCTCGGCCCCATGTCAAGGAACGACCTTTCTAGGCAGAACAGTTGTAGCAAATAATGGTACTTGGGTTTTAAATGCTCCATTTACTCAAACCTTAAATGGTGGCGAAAGTATCACTGCTACTGCCTCCGATAATAATAATCGAACTTCTACCTTTAGTCCTTGCCAAACGGCTGTTGCTACCACCAATTGTGCTGGTGCCAATGGCACTATCTGGGTTAATAGTAGTAATGATGAAGGTACTGGAACCTTAAGGGCTGCTATTGAATGCGCCAATGCAACACCTGGCCCAAATATTATCCGATTTAATATTGGTGGAGGTGGCACCCAAACTATATTTGTTGGTTCTACCTCTGGAGAACCGCTTCCTTTCTTGAGAGATGGTGGTACTATTTTAGATGGAACCTCTCAACCAGGATTTGGAGCAGGTGGTATTTATCGTCCATTAATCGTTTTGGACGGAAGTCAACACGATTGGCGCTTCCCACATAATGCCATTTGGGTTAGAGCAGATAATAGTGAAATTTATGGCTTAGAAGTTAGAAACTTCCCTGATGATGGTATTGATGTAACAGGTGGAGACTTTAATATCATTGGTGCACCGAACAAAGGAAATGTTGTGTACAATTGTGGAGCAGAAAAAGATATATTCGAAGATGACCCCAACCAAAGAGAATGGAACGGATGTGGGATTGTGTTAAAAGATGGGGCACAAAATTGTATCATCCAAGGAAATATAGTCGGAACGGATTACCAACAAACTGCCACCATTGGAAATGAATTTTGCGGGATTATCACTCAAACCAATAGTAATAATAATATCATTGGAGGAACTGGCTCTGGCGAAGGCAATATCATCGCCTATCATCCAACTGGTATCAGCATATTGAGCGGTACAACTAATAATCGTATTTCTGGAAATCAGTTTTTCTGTAATACCAACAATGGAATTGAATTAGGTGCTTCAGGAAATAATCAACAAGCAGCACCAACTATCAATATTGCTTCTATCTCTGTTATAAACGGTACAGGTACAAATGGAGATGTTATTGAAATTTATTCCACTTCTACTGACTGTGTAAATGGTCCATGTCAAGGGAATACCCTGATAGGAACGACTACCGTTAGTAATAACACTTGGCGTTTAGATGCTCCATTTTTAAATGGCATTGAATTAGAAGGGGGGCAGCAAATAACCAGTTTGGCAACCAGTCCAACTGGTAGTACCTCCGCCTTTGGTGATTGTGTTTTCATAGAAGGTATCGCTCCTCCGTCGGAATGTATTTTAGATATGGGTATTTCTAATTTCAGTAATGAAACTTGTGCTGGTAATGATGGAACCTTTACCCTATCTGCTTCTAACGCAACGTTACCAATTACTTTTACTTATCAAAATATCAGTACTCAATCACCTGTTTTTAGTAATTTAAGTGCTGGTGTTTACCAAATATTAGCTACAGATGCCTTAGGGTGCTCAGCTCCATTAAGAATCGTGATTTCTCAAGACGCAACTCCTACGCTAAGTTTAGTTTCAACAAATAATGAGAATTGTGGGTCTAACAATGGAGGTTTTACAGTTTTAGCTGCTGGAGGTCAAGGTCCTTATATTTACGAATTAAGTGATGGCACATTTCAACGTTCTCCTACTTTTAGCAATCTATCATCAGGTAATTATACCGTTTCAGTAATAGATGTCAATAATTGTATTGCCTCCCAACCCGTAGCTATTCAACAAACTGGAAATATAAGTGTCAATATAGCGGATATGCGGGATGATGCTTGTAATGCTGCTGCTGGTTCTTTCAGAATAGCTGCTTCTGGTGGTCAAACGCCTTATACTTATGACCTTGGAAATGGTGCGGTATCTTCTAATCAATTTTCAGGATTGACCGCAGGAAACTATTCGGTTACAGTCGCCGATGCCAACAATTGTTCAACTGTAGCCAATATCAATATAAATGGAGGAACCGCGCCTGTTGCTGCTATTGATAATATTGTCCAAGCTTCTTGTGCACAATCCACAGGCTCGGTTAGTATTTCTGTTTCAGGAGGTAGCGCTCCTTTTCAATATAATATTGGAAATGGCAATGTTACCTCTCCTACTTTTTCAAATTTAGCGGCTGGTAATTATACAATTACCGTAACGGATGCTAATAATTGTACAACGAATCAATCTATTACCATTAATGAACCAACGAGTCCTTCTTTGACTGTATTGTCTAGTCAAAATGCGGCATGTGGAAATGCCAATGGTTCCTTTTCTGTTGTTTCTAATAATGGTTTAGCTCCATATACTTATGATATTGGAAATGGTCAATCAACCAGTCCTAATTTCACGAATTTGGCTGAAGGAAATTACACAGTTACGGTGTACGATGCTAATAATTGTACCGATGTTGCCAATATTAATATTAGTAATTCTCCTACTCCATCTGTAGAGGTAATTAGCATGCAAGATGCATCCTGTAATCTAAATAATGCCATAATTACGGTTGAAGGTGCTGGAATAGCTCCTTTTACCTATGATATTGGAAATGGACCGACTACCAATCCTACCTTTAGCCAATTAGGAGAAGGGACCTATACGGTGACTTTAACAGATGATAATAATTGTACGGCAAGTACGACTATTCAAATAGAAAGTACCGGTGGACCTCAATTAAATATTCGAAATACTTCAGAAGCGCGTTGTGATAGAAATAATGGCACTTTCACGGTTAGTGTTTTTGGTGGTTTTGAGCCATTTACCTTTGATATTGGTGATGGACCAACTTCTAATCCTGAATTCACTAATTTAGCTGGAGGTAATTATATTGTCACCTTAACCGACGATAATGGTTGTCAAGCCACTCAATCTGTAACTTTAGGTAATATTCCTTCCCCTACTTTTGGAATAGGTAATATTACAGATGCAAGTTGTGGAGAAGCAAATGGTGGATTTAATGTATCCGCAATCGGTGGGTTAGCTCCCTACACCTTTAGCATTGGAAGTAGTACTAGTGACAATCCTAATTTCACCAATTTAGCAGCAGGAAACTATAATGTATTGGTGACAGATGCAAATAATTGTATAAGTTCTTTAGCTATAAGTATTGATGGAACAGAGATGCCTGAAGTGGAAATATTGAATACACAATCTACGAATTGTGGAGCGGCCGACGGAAGTTTTGATTTACAAGTAACAGGTGGTGTAGCACCCTACTTTTTTGATATTGGGAATGGGGAATCTACTAACTCCTCTTTTCAAAATTTAACGGCTGGAAATTATGAGGTCACTATTACCGATGCGAGTAGCTGTAGCCAAGTAAAAACAATTGAAATTACAGGTGAATCTGATATTACTCTCCTTACGACTAATACGACACCAGCGGCTTGTGGTGCTTCCAATGGCTCTTTTACCCTAAGTGCGTCTGGAGGACAAGGTCCATACACCTACACCGTTAATGGAACAATAAGTAATGACACTGTAGTTAATGGATTGAGTGCTGGGACTTATGCTATTTCTACCAGAGATGCTAATGGTTGTGAAAAAACAACTAGTGTGGAAGTTTTAGAAACAGAAGGTCCAGTTTTAGCAGTAGAAATTTTATCTGGCTGTGGAGATGCTAGTGCAACAATCAATGTAAATGCAAGCCAAGGACAAGCTCCCTACACCTATGATATTGGAAGCGGAGAAACAGATTTATCTACTTTCAGAGATATAACTCCTGGTCTTTACCAATTAGTTGTAAAAGATGCAGTAGGTTGTCAAAGAACCCAAAGTCTTGTCGTAAATATTTCTACTCAAGAACCTGAAGCTAGTATTGACATTACTAGTCAACCAGGTTGCAACGCCAACGATGGGCAAATTCAAATCAATGTAACCAAAGGCGTTCCTCCATTTTTATATGCGATGAGTGAAACGGATATTACTCCATTTCCTTCTTTTAGTAATTTAAGTGCTGGACAGTACAACATTACGGTAACAGATGCTGGCGGTTGTACTACACAAGTTCCTGTTACATTGGGCAATCAGGGAGAAAATAGTCCATTGGCAGCCTTTGATTACAGCTTTGATGAATTGATTGGGACTTTCACTAACCAAACAGAAGATGGTACTAGCTATTCTTGGGATTTTGGAGATGGGAACGCTACAAGTTCTAATAATGCCACGCATACTTTTAATGGTGAGGGGACTTACGATATCTGTCTGACAGCTACTAATGATTGTGGTTCAGATACCTATTGTGAAACTTACACTATTGAAGCTTTAAATACAAATAAGTCCTTTGAATTTGATTTGGGAGAAGTCCGTGGAACAGTTGGAGAAACCATCAAAATACCACTTTACGTCAAAAACTTTAAGGCAACTGTGGGTTTCCAAAAATCTGTACAACTAGAAGACCCAACAGTAGCAAAAATCATTGGTATTACTGATGTTAACTTAGAAGGATTATCTGCTAGTTTATTTAATCTCAAAGACAACCAATGGTCCGTCTCCTGGTTTGATGGTAGTATTGAAGGTTTAGATTTACCTGATTCTACCATAATTTACCAAGTGGAAGTAGAACTATTGGTTGATAACTCTTGTACACAAGTAATTGTCACGGATGACCCACTTCCAACTCAAGTTTATAAAAAAGTAGGTAATACAGAAGTGGAAGTAGAATCTTTTAAAAGAACTGGTCAGATATGTGTAGGGGATGGTGGAAATACTGCTCAAACTGCAAATATTTCAGGTCAAATTGTTACAGAAGATGGAATGAACATTAGTGATGTGCAAATGAGCTGTACTAACACGGAAGGCCAATTGAACCAGATAGATGGAACCTATCTTTTCGAGGCACTTAGTTCACCTAATGCTTATGAAATCACGCCTAAAAAAGATATTAATAACTTAAATGGAGTGACCACTTTTGATTTAGTGATTATTCAAAATCATATTTTAGGGAATCAACAATTAGATTCTCCCTATAAAATAATTGCCGCAGATGTCAATAAAACAGGTACTGTAACCGTTTCCGACATCTTAGAGCTGCGTAAGTTATTATTACTAGACCTTACTGATTTTACTAAAAATGAGTCTTGGGTCTTTGTCCCTAAATCATATGAATTTTCGGCCCCACAAAATCCATTTGCAGAAGTATTTCCAACTTCAACTACGATTAATTTAAGAGATAAAAATTTAATCGCAGATTTTATTGGGATTAAAGTTGGCGATGTAAATAATACAGCCACACCAAATGCATTTGTTAGTAACGAATCTAGAAATTTATCGAAAAAAGTGGTATCCCTAAAAGTCGAAGATGCTTATGTAAATGCAGGTGAGACCAAAACAATTACTTTTGATGGCGCTTCTTTAGCTCAGACTTTTGGGTTTCAATTTACGTTGAAGTTCAACCCAGATTATTTGGCTCTGAAGGACATTGAAAATAATGAATTAATGGCTAAAAATAATTTCGGTAGAAATCTCCAAGATAGAGGCTATATATTGACAAGTTGGGTTAATCCTAATATAGAAGCTATTGAAAAAGACGCTTTATCCTTTGCACTTACCTTCAAGGCTTTGAAAGCTGGAAAACTTAGCGAATTAATCGAGCTAAACGCTGACTTATTAAATTCAGAAGCATACGATAAAGATGGGCAAAAAATAAAAATAGACCTAGATTTTATAGAAAAATCAAGCGAAATTGCCCCAATGTTTAGTTTATCACAGAACCAACCTAACCCTTTTGCCAATTCCACCGTAATTAATTACCAATTACCAGAAAGTGGTAATATTCAATTACAAATTTTTGACATTCAAGGTAGTTTACTAAAAAGTACCAATGCAAACGGACAGAAAGGTTGGAATAAGTGGGAAATTAATCGGACAGATTTACCAAATGGCGGCGTTTATTTTTATAAAATAAATACAGCTTATGGACAAGCAATTAAGAAAATGTTGCTAATAGATTAAGTATAGATTAAGTACCGTGTAACATAAATTTATTTTAATACGCCTCGCCCGTACGGGCGAGACAAAACTTACAGTAATTTTTGTTACGCTGTATTAAGCTATTAATTTTTATTTAGAAATAATTCTAAAGTTAAAAGGTGGTCATTCTATTGACCACCTTTTAACTTTATCTAAGCCTCCTCCATTAAAATTCCTTATCAAACACTTTTTCCTTTCCTCGAATCCTGCTATATTGCAAAAAGCTATTGTTAAGTAATAGATAGCTTAAGGTAACTACACAAAATATAAGGTGAAAAATTTTATAATTTCTTGCCTTTCGTAAATTCTTAAATTAACGGACTTTGCGAAAAATAGTGGTCTATGACTTCAGATAATTTATTAAAATTTCTCGGCAACCGAGAGTACCTTCATCAAGTTTCTTATCAGGAACTTAAATCCATGGTGGTACAATATCCATACAGCCTTAGTCTAAGGTATCTGTTGGCTATGAAGAGTCAACAAGAGGATAATACTGACTTAGATAGAAATATCGAAATGTTAGCTACCTATGGAATTGACCGAACCCATCTACATAAAATTTTTAGTGAAGACCCTATCGTTTTAGAAGATTTAGAGGAAACGATTATTATGGGCGAAGATTACTTAGAACTGAAAGAACTTTCATCTTTAGAAAGGGAAATGGAAAGTAGCTTAGTAAAAAATGAGGTTTCTAGTATTTCTTTTTTAGAAGAAGAATTACCAAGACCTAGTGCCAATCCTACTACTCCCATACTGGAAGAGCCTGAAGACCAACCCTCACCACTAAGTAGCATTGAACCAGAAATTGAAGCTGTTGAAGAGGAGCCTGAAACAAAAGTGGAAACAGACGATTTGTTTGAAGAAGCCATTGCTGCTTCAGCTATTGTTGGAGGAGCTACCTTAATAGAAAAAAATAATTCCGTAGACGAAGTGCTTAATGGCAAACCAATTATAGAAAATCCACAAGAACCTTTACCAGAGTTAGGCGAAATTCCCACTAAATCGGAAATCGAGGAAGAAAAAGAAGATTTCATTATTATGGATTTTGAAGAGCATACTTTGGATGAGGTGGGCACTGCCATATCTAGTGATGATTTAGTTCCATCAGAATCTTTTTCTAGTCAAGATATTGTGATGGATGAACATGGTCTTCCTGCCGATGCCGAAGAGATAAATGACTCCTATGATGACTATAAAAAGGAAAAAGAAGGAAAAATTAATGACTTATTCAAGGAAGCAGAGGAAGAAGTTTTAGCGGAGGAAGCAGTCAGCGATTCTAAAACCTTTGTCGATAATCCGGAGGAACTATTAATCGGAGAGAGTGAAAAAGTATTGGCTGAAACCACTAGTTTAGCATCAACATCCAAAGAAGTAGAGCCTGAAGCAGCAGCTATTTTCAATAATGAGAAAAAAAGAGCAGGAGTGTCCTTAAAACTGGATAAACCAAGACCTCAAATTCCTTTCGAAATTAGTTATGTTAAAATTGACCCAGTTGCTATTAATGAACCTGAAAGCTCAGATACAAAAGAAGAAATAATTTCAACAGAATCTACCTCAATAGCCGAAGAAACTTCTGAGGAATTAAAAGAAGCCGTTGAATCAACACAAACGGAGGAAGCATCAACTGTTTTACGGGAATTTAAAAAACCTCAAGAATCTGAGGAAACATTCAAATTTGATAGTTTAGATCAATTTGAAGCCAAGCTTAATCAGGAAAAGTCAACCATATCAACTAAGCCTATTCCTAAATCTGGATTCAATAGTTGGCAAGAAAAATATTCTGGAGTAAGTGCCTTATCTGGCATAAATTTAATGCCTTTAGATAAAACAAAAGGAAAAATAATTCGAAAGAAGAAAAAAATAGTTCGCAAACAATTTGAAAAAACGGTAGCCTTTGCCGAAGAAAGTTTAACCATGACGGATGGCATTGCTTCAGAAACCTTGGCACAACTATTGGTTAAACAAGGACAATACAGTCAAGCAAGAGCTATGTATGCTAAATTATGCTTGATTATACCTGAAAAAAGTAGTTTCTTTGCAGGCGAAATTGAAAAAATTCAAAACCTTCCAGACGAACCTTCGTAGAAGAATCCGTGAAATTCATCTAGAAGTTAAAAATTTAGTTAGTTATTTAACTAAATTTGATAAAAATTAAAAAACCGACGAAAAGACATACTTAATTGTTTTTAGTCAATAATAAAATTTTGTAGACATGGGCTTGACAGCAATGGTTATTTTAATCGCTTTGGTTTGCGTTCTTTTAATGGCAGCCGTTTTAATTCAAAACCCAAAAGGTGGTGGTGTTGATTCTACTTTTGGTGGACAATCTGCTAACCAAATGTTGGGAGCTGCTCGTTCAACAGACTTTATCGAAAAGTTGACTTGGGGCTTAGCAATCGCTTTATTTGTACTTTGTATCATCACTAGTTTAATGGTAGGTTCAGGTACAGAAGGACCAGAATTATTGACTCAATAATAGTTTTTATTAGCGATTAAAAAAGGGCTGCAATTAGTTTTGCAGCCCTTTTTTGGTTTGGGAACGCCTTTCTTAATATTAGGCTAGCTATAGGAAAAAATAAGTTAGGGATGAGGCAATCGCATAATTTTTCAAATCTACTTTTTTTCATTTAAATCTCGTGGTGGATTTACTATAAACCAGCTAACATATGCCCTAAAATAGGACGGCATTTCTCTTCGCATGGAGGATAAAAATGTCCATGTTTTCGATTGGCTGATTTAGGAGATTTTCCCCACCAGAATTCAGTTAAGGCCATAGGCTTAAGTTGATTTAAAAAAGCGTATTGTAGTAGTTTTGGGGCAGCACATTCACCTGCACCACTGACGGGTTTAGCATTTTGAAAAATGGCTCTTAGGCTTTTTGATTCGCCCGCACAATTTAAAAACTGGTAGGACTCGAAGAGTTGTTGCTGCAATCCATGGGATTTCTTTTTTCGTTGGTCTTTTAAAAGGTTGATTTCTCGACTAACTTCTTCTAAGTCAGCTTTATATTGCGAAATCTTTAGTTTCCACCGTTTATTTAATTTTTTTATGGTCTTTTGGTCTCTAACACTTTCCTTATCTAACTGGGTATTCAAGATGCTTAATTGTTCGACAGTCCGATTTAATTTTGCTAGCTTCCTTTGCTTATTCCGATTAGCTTCCTTTTGCTTCAAGCCCCCTTTCAATTCTGCAATTTCTTTCTTCGCTTGCTTTTTTGTTTTTGCTAATAATTCATTGGCCGCCGACCAAGTAGGCATTTTTTCTAATTGTTTTATTGCTTGATTAAGCTGATTCAATTCTGCCATACCAATGTTCAGAAAACTATTTTCTTTAAGGGAATCAAAAACGGGAGGCACAAATCTGTAGTGATGGTTTTTATTAGCCAATTTACCTGAAAAAGCAGCTAAATAGCCCAATTCTTTTGTTCGATTTTGCACTACTAAAACGCCAAACATTTTACCAATTCTTAGACTGCCCTCAGGTTGATTTAATCCAAAATCATAGGTCAAATCGGTAGGATTTTTTAAATAATTTTGTAAGTCTTCCACCGCTGCCTTACATAGTGCATGGGGGTTTTCGAGGAAAGGAGAAGGGAACTTTTGAGGAATTCCATCAATAGGAATAGTCGTTTTAAACGGTATAAAACAGGTATTGGGCAAATTTTAAATTTAGATAATTTAATAGACTTTATTCTAATCGTTAAATTTAATTTTCATAATAGATTCTATAAATCACATCTGCAAAGTCATCAGACAGCAAAATGGAACCATCGGGCATTTGCTCTAAATCTACAGGTCTACCCCAAGCATCTCCATCTTCTAACCAGCCAGAAGCAAAAGCAGATTTTCCGACCACTTTATCTTCACCATCAAAATTCACTAAAGATAATTGATAACCAATGGGAGTCGAACGATTCCAAGAGCCGTGTTCGGCAACTAGTAATTGGTTGCTGTAATTTTCAGGAAATTGATTACCTGTATAAAAAATCAGCCCTAATGGGGCAACATGAGGTCCTAATTTTAGGGCAGGTGGGGTAAATTCATTACAGGCATGCTTTTCTCCAAATTCAGGGTCGGCAATATCTCCTTGGTGACAATACGGATACCCAAAATGCAAGTCATCTTTAGCAGCATGATTCAACTCACAATTAGGTAAGTCATTCCCCAGCCAATCGCGTCCGTTGTCCGTAAACCATAATTCTTTGGTGACTGGATGCCATGTAAACCCTACTGTATTTCGGATACCTCGATGAACTATTTCTAGACCGCTTCCATCTGGATGGATTCTAGTAATCGTATTAAAAATATCTTCTGATTCACAAATATTGCAAGGAGCACCAACAGGTACATATAAGTTGCCATCTGGCCCAAAGTCGATAAATTTCCAACCATGATGTTTTTCAGCAGGATAGCTGTCATTAATCACTACTGGCTCAGGTGGATTGGCCAATTGTTTTTCGATAGCATCATAGCGTAAAATACGGTTGTATTCTGCCACGTATAAATCTCCATCTTTAACAGCCACTCCATTGGGTAGATTCAATCCTGTAGCAATCACCCATTTTTTTTCAGCTCTATTGTCCCCATCTTCATCTCGCAAAGCATAAACATTTCCTTCCCCTTTCGTTCCAACAAAAATAGTTCCATTAGGTGAACGAGTTATAGAGCGAGCATTTTTTACGTCTTCGGCGAAAATGCTTATTTTAAAACCAGGTGGTAATTTAATTTTGGCAAGGTCAATTTCGCTTTCTTCCCAAGCCAAATTGACATTTTGCTTTAAATAAAAAAAAGCTACTCCAATAATGGCCGCCAATGACAATAAGATAATAAGAACTATTTTTTTTCTGCTCATGATATGAAATTTACTTATTTTTGATATTGTCCTTTTTAGGCTATCAGGCACTCAATAAAGAGGAAAACCGTTCCTTTTTAGAAAAAATTAATACACCGCCCATAATTAATCCTGCTATTGCGCCTACTGAATTTATAGGGTCGTAAAGTAAATGGATAATTAAAGCATTAAACATTATGGCCATCATTACAACCACTGCTAATGGTATAAATTTATTAGTCAATAAAGCTAAGCCGCCAAGAATTTCTAATGCACCAATAATTTTTAAAAAACCTGATTTAGCATAAATCCTCATTAGTTCTCCTCCATCACCTGGAATAGGTGGAACTTCGAGAAAAGGGACAAATTTGTCAATACCAAAAATAAGACATAAAAGACCAAATAAGATACGAGCTCCCATTGTAACTTTTGGATTCATATTCGTAATGTTTTAAATCTTGAACACTTTTTACTTTCCAGCTTCTACAACTGCACGGGCAATCTCTGGATATTTCCAACTCATGGCATGTCTATCATATAATCCGAAATCGCCGCCATCATCCCATATTATGGGAACTAAACCTCTGGCAACAGCTCCTCTTGCATAATAATCCACATAGCTCACTCGAGTAGACAAATTATTTTTATCCTTAGCTCCCCATTCACCAAGTATAACAGGGCGATTTTCTTGGGTCACCCACCGTTCTTTAATTCGGTCTAATTCTCTGTCAAGCGCTGATTTATCCGCATCACTCCCCCAATTATTGGTTCCTCCAGCATCTTGACCTGCAAAAATCCAAGGAAAATAGCTATGAATAGAAACGATAATATTAGGGTCATCTGGAATAATCAAATCTGCAAAAGCATTTTGAGTAGTACTTGCGGCATAAGTAGATACCATGATATGGCGTTTGGCGTTATTATTACCCGTTGCCCTAATCGCATCTACACAAACTTGATGGAATTCATTAAGAACCCTTCGGCCTTCAGCGGTACCTCCTGACCACTCTTCTGGTGTATCAATATGTCTTGGTTCGTTCATCACTTCAAAAATTAATTTATCTCCGTAGTCAATGAAATGATTGCCAATTTGTGTCCAGAGACTAGCCAAGCGTTCCTTTACTATTGGAGCTTCTGCTTCGGTAGGGATAATCCAGTCGTCATGGTGGGTATTGATGATTACGTGCATATCATTTTGCAAGCCTACGTCAACGATACGCTTTACTCGCGCCAGATAAGGTATCTCGACGGTATAGGGTGCTTGCGCTAGCATATTAAAATTCCAAGTTACTGGTATTCTCAATGTTTCAAACCCCATCTCTTTTACAGCGTTAATATGGGTACTTAAAGGCAATGGATTCCCCCAGACTGTTTTATCGCTATTTCTTACATCGAAGCTATTCCCCAAATTCCATCCAACCCCCATTTCGGCAACCAATTCGGTCGAACTGATATCCCGCATCTCCTCCGATGAGTCATTATCCATATTATTTTCCATCTCCTCCTCCATTTCTTCAGGTAGGCTTGGAGTCGGAATAGCGTCATCGGATTTGCATGAACTAAACACAAAAATAAAGATAAATAGGAGGTTAAAACCAATTGAGCGGGTTCCTTTTTGCATAGTAATTTAATTTTTAAAAATGATGCCAAAGATAGAAAATTTAATGTAAGCTTAAACTGTTTCCCATTTTTAATTTCTCTGCCGTACACTTTTTGAAACGCAGCCGAGCGTAGTTAGAGATATGCCAAATTTAATTGTTGATGTGTTCACCAGACGTTGACAGAACACTAACCATCACTCCAACGTCTCCGTAGCAATCAATCCTCCATACTCCAAAGACAAATGTCGATGATGTCCAATAGCCGCATATTCATCCGAAGTGGACATTTCAACAAAGGCCTCTTTAGAAGGATAATAAACCACTAAAAATCGGTCGGGCTGGTTGTCGTAATCGCCGATGACGGTCTTTTTCACATTACCTGCCCAAATGGTTTTTCCACCTACTTTTTCTAAAAGTGGCGTAACGTGTTTGGAGTAAGTATTATAGGCTTCTTCGCCCGTTCTGCCATCCTCCGTTTGGTCCTTAAACTTTAAAATATTCACCATCACCAAAGGTGTTTGAGATGGATAGTTTTTGATAAAATCTACGAAATTTTCTTTGGGGGCTAGTACTTGATTTGTTAAATTCATTCTTCTTTTTTAGAGGTCAGACCGCTTTGCTGTCGGACCATGAGTAATGATAATTACGAACCCGAAGGGATGGGCTGCAAAATTTTCTGTCAGAGGTCAGATTAGGGAAGTACCGTCTAAAGTCTGACCTCTGACAATGAAATGGTCTGACTTCTGACTTCTCTTGTCTCAATTTTGCCAATACGCAAACTCATCTTGAAAAAGCAATTTGCACAACTTACCACTTTTTCTAACAGAACAAATAATTTTTTAAGCTTCAAAAAAATAATCTAAAATTTCAGAATTTATTCAGAATTGCTCCCTACTTTTGCTGCCTTTTTGAACCAAAATGTATAGCCTTAAGATAGTAGCATTAACATGAAAAACACCTACGCAGATTTAATTGACCAGACTTATTATTTTCCTCAAGAAGGATTTGACTTAAGGAATGGTTATTTGCATTTCCATGGCGTTTCTATTGAGCATTTGATTGAGCAATATGGCACCCCTTTTAGATTGACTTATTTACCAAAAATTGGCGACCAAATTAAACGTGCCAAAAATTGGTTTAATAAAGCCATGAAAAAAAATGGGTATAAGGGGAAATATAATTATTGTTATTGTACTAAATGCTGCCATTTTCAACATATGCTGTCTGAGGCCTTAACGCATGATATTCATTTAGAGACTTCTTCAAGTTTTGATATAGACCTTATTATTAAACTTTTTGATAGCGGTAAGCTGACTAAGAGCACTATTTTAATCCACAATGGTTACAAAACGGATGATTATTTACGAAAAATCATTCAATTGAATAAAATGGGATTTAAGAATTCTGTTACCGTTTTGGATAGTATGCGGGAGTTGGAACGCTTAAATGGCATGACTCGCAAGACCTTAAAAATTGGCTTAAGACTAGCTACTGATTTACAACCTCAATCTGATTATTACACTTCTCGCTTAGGCATTCGTCCTTCTGAAATCATTGATTTTTATACCAATAAAGTTGCGACTAAAAAACGGATTAAATTAAAAATGCTGCATTTTTTCGTTGATTCTGGGGTAAAAGATAATATGCATTACTGGGGAGAGTTCAAAAAGGCACTTAAAGTTTTTGTCGCCTTAAAAAAAGTTTGTCCTGAATTAAAAGCCTTGAATTTAGGTGGTGGTTTTCCGATTAGAAATAATTTGGGTTTTGAATACGACTATAAATATATGGTGGAGGAAATCGTTCGAAATATCAAAGAAACTTGCAATAACGAAGGCATTGAAGAACCAGACCTTTTTACCGAGTTTGGAAAGTTTACAGTCGGTGAAAGTGGAGCCGTAATTTTTGAAGTTTTAGAGCATAAAAAACAAAATGACCGAGAGGATTGGTACATCATCAATAATAGTTTGATGAATACCATTCCCGATGCTTGGAGTATTTTGGAAAAATTCATTTTGCTACCTATTAATAAATGGGATAAGGAATATCGCCGAGTCAATATAGGCGGTATTAGTTGCGACCAATCGGACTATTATAATTCCGAAGAAATGAACCAACAGGTATTCTTACCCATCATTGAACCGAAAGCAAAAGAACCCTTGTATGTAGGTTTTTTCCATACGGGTGCTTACCAAGAGGCGATTAGTGGGTATGGAGGCATAAAACATTGCTTGATTCCTGCCCCACAACACATTGTTGTTGACCGAGATAAAACAGGCAATTTCACTACAAAAGTTTATAGAGAAGAACAAAAGGTAGATGAAATGCTTTCGATTTTAGGGTATTAATTTTTTATAGCTTAGGGCTTGGGGCATAGGGCTTAGGGGAGGAAAACCCTATGTCCC
Organism: uncultured Saprospiraceae bacterium; assembly: GCA_938010785.1. Lineage (GTDB taxonomy): Bacteria > Bacteroidota > Bacteroidia > Chitinophagales > Saprospiraceae > JAFMDF01. The sequence continues at coordinate 230 of CALLVC010000432.1, read as the reverse complement.
AAGCCCTCCACCCTTCGCAAAATCATTCAAAAATGAAAAAAGTATTAATCATTGGTGCAGGCGGTGTAGGCGGCGTAGTCGTTGCCAAGTGCGCTGAACTGTCAAATGTTTTTTCTGAAATTGTATTAGCAAGTCGCACAGAATCAAAGTGTATTGCGATTGCGGAACAGGTAAAACAGAACTATGGGGTTACGGTAGCAACAGCACAAGTAGATGCTGATAAGGTGCCC
>CALLVC010000431.1 GCA_938010785.1 uncultured Saprospiraceae bacterium | reverse complement strand
TGCATTGTGCAAATGAGCCGCTGACGAAAAAGTAGTCAGACTAGATAATTGAACAAAGTAGCTTAAAGTGTCTAAACTTGCTGTAATTTGGAATAAACCTAAGCCCAAGGCATTGTCTTCTCCTACTGTCAATTGGTCTGCTGTTTCCTGTTCTGAATTTAACCAGGTATCAATGACAATACCATCAGCAAGTTCAAGTTGCGCTCTTAGCTCTCCTGAAGGATTGGCAGCAGTATGAATATTCAAATAAATATTTCCTGCCCGTAAATCATCAATATAATCACCCGCTTGCAATTTAACTTTGATGGCGTTTCCCGCAATAAAATCAGTTAATCCTTCTACGACATCCCCGTTTTCGCCTTCAGGTGCCAGATGTAAATGTGCTCCTGTAATTGGTCCTGTTAAACCGTCCACCAAGGCATTAATTTCTAAAACATTGGTATTCGACGTATAATGCATACTAACTAAGCCTGTTCCAGCTACATCCAATGCAGGCACTTCTTCATCCCCTGATAAAAAGCCACCAAAACTTTCTGGCGCTTCTAACTTTAGATTACCTCTTAATTCTCCTGCGGGATTGTTTTCTGTATGAATATTTAGATAAAGTTCTCCATTAATTAACTGAGCAAGCAAGCTACTATCAACCACTATTATATCGGACTTAAGTCGTCCATTTCTAAAATCATCCGTCATCCCAATAAGGACGTCTCCATTCTCTCCTGGTTCTCCAGTATGAATATGCGCCCCAGTAAAAGCACTGGATAAATTACTGACCGTTGCATTGACGGTAGCTTGGGTAAAATCTTCGTTGAAATGAACCGTAGCGACGCCGACAGCATCAGTTATTACCGCAGGTACCTCATTACTACCAGACAACCTAGCAGTAACAAGAATGTCCTCGCTAAACTGAGGGTCAACTATTATAATCTCTGGAATGGTGTCAAAAAAAATATTTTTTTCTGCATTGGCAGAAAAAGATAATAATAAAGCAAATAGCAAAAAAAATGGTGTAAATAATTTTTGATTCATAATTTTTTTTTAAAATAAAAGTCCTCAGTTTTTTCTTCTTTTAAGAGAGGCTTTCCTTTTTTATTGAAAAATAAGATTAGCACTAATCTATTGATATTCAATAAAATAGCTAACCAAAAGTGGTTTCTAAATAGAATAAAATTGTGTAATAATGAGGCTATTTACTTTTGTCGTATTTTGCTAGAACGTAGGAAGGGTTCCCTTGTTCAGTGGACACTGTATTTATACGGTTTGGTCTAGTAGTTCGGTCTTTAAAACAATATTATTTATCAAATAAAAATATTTAACATGCTTATTTTGAACAAATATAAACTTCAACCTTTATAGAACAGTCAAAGACTTGCCTCATTAAAAAACAAAGGATTTTAGGTAATAAGCATTTTCTTATTGTTTGAAAATCCAAACCACTTATTGAAACCGTAAATACAACGGGTTTGACTTTTTAGAGTCAATCTTCAAAAACATTTAGCCAAATACATTATCAATAATTATATAGTTGTTGTGGGAATTGTCCTATATCGACCTGAAATAATATTGTTATACAATCAAAATATCCATTAAATCTATACCTTAAAATTTATTATCATGAAATCTAATTACTTAACTTCTTCCTGTTTTATTATGTTGGTGGCGATGCTGTTCTTCACAGCTTGTCAAGAGGCAACTACTTCTGAGGAGGTATTAAAAGCATCCGTAGCGTCAACTTCCAACTATCCTGAACTGTTGGACCGTTCAGCAGCCATTCAGAATGGTAAGGAATGGGATATGGTACAAAATCAATATTCGGATGCACTTAATGCTTTGAGAAAAAAACCGACTGACCACGAAGCAGCCATCAAAATGGTACAAGTTTTCATCAATGAAGCAAGAATCACCGGAGAACATGGACATTATTATCCTGCGGCTTTAAAAGTAATCGACGACGTATTAGCCACTAAACCTGAATCTGAAGATATTCAATTTCAAGCTAAATCTTTGCAGGCATCCGTACTATTGTCTCAACATGAATTTGAACAAGCTTTAGAAGCTGCCAAAGAGGGCGCACGTCTGTATAGTTATAATGCAGGAATTCACGGAAGTCTAACAGATGCTTACGTTGAGTTAGGTGATTATAAAAAGGCAGTAGCAGCGGCTGATAAAATGATGAGCATCCGTCCAGATTTACGGTCCTATTCAAGAATCTCTTATTTGAGAGAAATTTATGGTGACTTAGATGGTGCGATTGAAGCCATGAAATTGGCTGTGACAGCAGGTTATCCTGGTTATGAACAAACGGCTTGGGCAAGATTAACTTTAGGAAATTTATATGAAAGTCAAGGAAATCTAGATGCAGCAGAAGGAGCCTATAATACTATTTTACAAAATCGGCCTAATTATGCCTTTGCTATTGCTGCTTTAGGAGGCATTGCAGAAAAAAGAGGAGACTTAGCGAAAGCAGAGGAATTATTAAAAAAGGCTTGCGATATTATTCCTGAAGTAGGGTTTTATGTTCAATTAGCGAGTTTATACCAAGCAACAGATAGAAAAGATGAAGCCGATAAATTAATCAAAGAAATATGGGGAATGCTCCAAGATGATGTAGATTCTGGGCATAATATGAATATGGAATACTGTCAGATTTATTTGGATGTAGTTGGTGATTATGACAAGGCGTTGGAATATGCGCTAATAGAATATGAGAAACGTCCAGAAAATATTGATGTAAATAAACTAGCAGCTATTGCTTATTACAAGAAAGGAGATTACGAAAATGCACAAAAGCATATTGAAAAAGCAAGTGTAACCAACTCCAACAACGCAGAATTATTGCTAGTAAGAGGATTAACTGCTGAAAAAATGGGCGACAAAGCGACTGGTCAGAAAACCGTCAAAATGGCGATGAAGCACAATCCATATTTGTCAAATTGTTTGACAGCGGATGTAAAGTCCTAAAATAGCTCATTTCTCAAAATAAAAAAAGGCACTAGGTAACTCACCTCGTGCCTTTTTTTATTAATATAATTTCCCTAGTTTTAGCTTTAAAGAGTGAAAAAATCTACTCTATCTACTAAAATTAATTTGTAGTTTTCGCCGCTGCGCGGCGAAAACTGAGGGAGTTTTGAGGGTAGAGTATAAAAAATCTAAAAATAATGCAAGCACAGTTACTTAATAACCTCCAATATTTGATTACGTTCGGAGGGATTATTTTAGCGACTATATTCATTGCCTTTTTGGTTAACCGTTCGTTTAATAAATTGATTCAACGCTCTGCCGCAATCTTAAAAAACGACCCAACCAACTATCAGTTTATTCGGCATGTAACCGTGGGTGCTATCTATTTATTGGGCTTCAGTTTGGCGATTTATATGATTCCGAGTCTTAGAACCTTAGCTAGTTCATTGTTGGCAGGTGCTGGGATATTGGCAGTGGCTATTGGATTTGCAGCACAGCAAGCCCTTAGTAATGTGATTAGTGGTTTTTTTATCGTCATTTTTAAACCCTTTCGAATTAATGACCGCTTAACCATTCGAGATACGCTGAGCGGTATTGTAGAAGATATTACGCTGCGGCATACGGTTATCCGAAATTTTGAAAATCGACGAATTATTATACCCAACGCGCTGATAAGTGATGAGATAATTATCAATTCAGATTTTACGGATGATAGAATTTGTAAATGGATTGATGTAGCGATTAGTTACGATAGCGATATTGATACAGCAAAGTTAATTTTACAAGAAGCGGTACTCAACCATCCATTACAACTGGACCCTCGTACAGGTCAACAAATAGCTGATGGAGCACCCGAAGTCACCGTTAGAGTAGTCGCTCTGGGGGAATATACCGTTAATTTAAGGGCCTGGGCTTGGGCAAAAGATAGTCCAGATGCTTTTGTCTTGGGCTGTGATGTAATAGAAAGCGTCAAAAAGCGATTTGATAAAGAAGGGATTGAGATTCCTTTTCCTTCTAGAACCCTTATTCATAAAAATAAGCCTCAGTAGTATCAGGAGTTTTTTTTTAAATGAACTAACTATTCAGAATCGAGAACAGAGAGCAGAGATTAGAGACTTGAAATCGGTAAAAAGCCCAATTTTTTTCTACAAGTAATCTCTTTTCCTTGACTGCGACAGGCAGGTCTCAATGTAACCCATACGGGCAAGTTGGTCTCTACTTAATAGTTACAGATGAACTAACTATGAGCAAAAAAAGAAAAAAGATTGGCATGCCTCCAGGTTCTGTAGTTTTTACAGGCAACCAAAAAGTTGCTAAAGTACAGCTACATTATTTAAAATATAACGCCACTCATTTTGAGGAGCATACTTTAGATAGTCATTCTGAGATTGTTTATCACCAACCAACGGCAGCTGACGTCAATTGGCTCGACATCAGAGGTATTCATGATACTGATTTAATTCAACAACTAGGAAAAATATTTGAACTACACCCATTAATACTGGAGGCCATTGTAGATACCAATCAACGGCCAAAATTTGAAGAATATGAAAAAGGGATATTTTTAATTTTTAAAGCTTTAAGTTTTGATAAACAACAAAAAAAAATAATACCCGAACAAATTGCCTTATATTTTAGAAACGATTTATTGATAACCTTTCAAGAGGACCACACCGATATTTTTACCGCCATTCGCCAGCGACTACATACTAAAAAAGGGAAAATCCGATTACGTGGCGCAGATTATTTAGCCTATTCGTTAGTGGATAATTTGGTTGATAATTATTTTCAAGTCTTAGACCAGATAGAAGAAGAAATCGAACAACTAGAAGACAAATTATTGGAAAGCCCAGATGTCAATGCTAAAGAGGCAATCCATTTACTTAAAAAAGAAGTCATTCGTGTTCGAAAAGCGGTTTCTCCTTTAAGAGAAGCGATTAATCTTTTCAGTAAATCCGACAGTGCGTTTATTGCGGAAAGTACGGGTATTTTTATTCGCAACTTGTATGGAAATACCATTCAAATTATGGATATAGCGGATACTTATCGGGATATACTCAATGGCTTGCAAGACCTCTATATTTCTGAAATTAGTTTTAAGATGAACCAAGTGATGCAAGTATTGACAATTATTACGACGATATTCGTTCCACTATCTTTTCTAGTGGGCTTATATGGGATGAACTTTGACCATATGCCAGAATTACATTATAAATACGGCTACTTTGTCTTGTTAGGGATTATGTTTTTAATTGCGATTGGATTATTAATATGGTTTCGCCGTAAAAAATGGCTATAATACAAAGGTTTTTATTGAGTACATATTTTATTATTTAAGGCAAAATAAATTAATAAAGTGGTCATTTTGAGGAAATATTTTTTTCCTAGACAAGGCATGAACCCGTACGGGTGAACCGCAAAGCGGATGGAAAGCCTACAGACATAGCACCGCTATGGCGAGCCTGCC
>CALLVC010000430.1 GCA_938010785.1 uncultured Saprospiraceae bacterium | reverse complement strand
TTTTTGTAGAAAAAAGCTGGTCAAATTCAGTACCTAAGGTTCTAGCCAATTGAGGATTGGGATTTTCTGAATAGACCTTGGTAGTGCGGATAATTGTGCTACTACGGGGAGTCCTATTAATTCTATTACTGGTCCTACGGTGAATAATATTTCGGATGCAGGAACGATTAGTTCAGACGAAACAATTTGTTCAGGGACTGGGGTTGTGTAAAAACCCCTCTTTCTTTAGCCTGATGACTATGGAATGCTTCTTCAAACATCGTGCAAAGTCGGTAAACGAAATTAATAACCTCCTCAAAAAGAGCACGACCTAGAGCAAATCAAGTAAAGCAACCGTTTTATCCGTTGGCCTCCCGTCCGCGAGCGGTTCACCCTTACGGGTTCATGTGTTCCAATCCTACTAGCTGAGCTGCGTAAGTTATTTTTTGCGAAAACCGATAAATTAATCTTAAGCACTAAATTCAGAGAAACGGCACTTCGTATCAAAATACCTAAAATAACTTCTAATAACCTCTAATAATTTTCCCAACAAATCTCCACATTATTCTAATAAATCAACTATCTTTGCGCAGCTTTTGAAGAAAGCGCATTTTTTGACCCAAGAAGTACTAAAAAAATGGATGCTTTAGAGGAATATTTAATCCCTATTAGTGGATTGAAAATTGGTTCACATTCTTTTGATTTTCAGGTAGATAAGACTTTTTTTGCTCAGTTTCCTGATAGTTTAATCAAAGAAGGTGTGTTCAAAGTACATTTGGATTTTGAAAAGCGAATTGATTTATATGAACTGCATTTCACTTATGAAGGCACGACCAAATCAACTTGTGATAGATGTTTAGCCGCAGTAGATTTTCCGATTAAAGGAGAAAATCAGTTAATCATCAAATTTGCAGAGGAGTATTTGGAAGATGTAGATGTGGTTTATATTCCAATCAAGACGGAAGAGTTTAGTGTTGCCAAGCACATCTATGAATACCTCAGTTTAGCAGTTCCTTTTGTCAAAAGGTATGACTGCGAAGAAGAGGAAGTCAAACCATGTGATTTTGAAACCTTAGCTGTTTTAAATAAACAAAGCCAGGAAGCAGAAGAAACAAGCAAGCAAGAGAATCCAATATGGGATTCTTTAAAAAATATTAAGTTTAACTAAATATAAATAAAGTTCTTAGTACACTGTAAATTAAAGTTAATTAGTTTACAGTGTACTTAGTTGTTGTAAAATAATTTTGAACTTCTAAAATCAATAAAATGGCACATCCTAAGTCACGGATTTCCAAGATGCGTAAGCGCAAGCGTAGAACCCACAAGAAAGCAGCGGTTCCTACAGTAGCAGTTTGTAAAAAAACGGGCGAACCACATCAGTATCACCGAGCATACTGGTCTGAAGGTAATATGTATTACAAAGGCCAGATTGTAATTAAGGCAGAAGAGGACTTGGACTAATTGTCAAGTGATACTTTAACATAAGAAATAATTAAAGCTCCCTTCCTATTGCAGGAATGTGGGGCTTTACCTGTTAATTAAATTTAGAATTAGCATAGTTTGCACAAAATCATAATTCTGAAATCATACATCATAAATCTGCCACGTTTTAATTTAAGTGGATTTATGATTTAAGATGTATGAACTATGCCTGTCTGCCGACAGGTAGAATTTATGATTTGAACCAACCTTCAATATAGGTTTTGCCATTAAGTAGGATGTAATTTTAAATTAATACCTTCCAATCCCGTCGTCATGAAAATAATCATACAAACTGACCAAGCGCCTGCACCCGTAGGCCCTTATAATCAAGCAATTATCCACAATGGAACATTATATGTTTCAGGACAAATTGCCATCAATCCAGCCACAGGAGATTTAGTTACAGACAATATAGAGGTAGAGACGCACCAAGTGATGAAAAACATTGGCGCTATATTGACCAAAGCAGGAGCATCTTTTGAAGATGTCATTAAATGTTCTGTCTTCGTTTCAGATATGGGCAACTATGGTCGAATCAATGCAGTGTATGCAGAATATTTTAATGATGATACGGCACCAGTCAGAGAATTAGTCGAGGTGGCGAATTTGCCTAAATATGTCAATGTAGAGATTTCAGCAATTGTAGCTGTGAAGTAAAACTATTTGGAACTTATTAGCGTCCATTCCAGTTTGAAGTAACAATCTAGGCAAAAGTAAGAGGATTGAGTACCGAAAAATCAACGGTTTCATCACTCATCATTCATCACTTATCACTCATCATTAATAACTCATGGAAAAGAAGAAACAAGTTTTATCCTGCATCCAACCAACTGGAAATTTACATTTTGGTAACTACTTTGGTGCAGTGAAGAACTGGGTGGATTTGCAAGCGAAGTATGATTGTGTATACGGAGTAGTGGATTACCATGCGATGACCATGCCTTATGACCCTAAGAAGTTGAGAACGAATACTTGGGAATTAATTTTCAATTTATTGGCAGTAGGGATAAAAGAGGAAAATTTATTTATCCAATCTTTAATACCAGAACATTCAGAACTTTGCTGGATTTTTAATTGCTTTACGTCATACGGGATGTTGACTAGGATGACGCAATTCAAAGATAAAAGTATTCAGAATAAAGAATCAGGCGCAGATAATTTTATTTCGGCAGGCTTATTGGATTACCCTGTACTACAAGCTGCGGATATTTTAATATACAGAGCAGATTATGTACCTGTTGGAAAAGACCAAGAGCAACATTTGGAATTATCTCGAAATATTGCACAACGATTCAATCATCAGGTAGGCAAAGAATTTTTTGTATTGCCTGAGACCTTATATACGGAAGTGCCAAAGGTGATGTCACCAGCGGCTCCTAATAAAAAGATGAGTAAGAGTTTAGGGGAAAAGCATTACATTAATGTATTTGGAGAAGAAGCTCGGATAAGAAAGCAGATTAAATCAGCGGTAACCGATACGGGAGATACACCGGAGGGAGAAATGAGTGCAGGTATCGTAAATTTATTTACCTTGTTGAAAGCTTGCGAAAAGCAAGAAGCACATACTTCTTTGATAGAGGACTATAAAACAGGTAATTTAAAATATGTTGATTTAAAACAAGCTGTAGCCGATGCATTAGTCGAAAAAACTACTATATTTAGGGTAAAGAAAGCGGAGTTACAGTCCAATAAAAAAGAAATTAAAAATAAGATAAAGCATGCTTCTTATGAAATTAGGAAGCAAGCACAGGCAACTTTAAAAGAAGTAAAAGATTTGACTGGATTAATGAATGTAAGATTTTAAGAAAGTCAA
>CALLVC010000429.1 GCA_938010785.1 uncultured Saprospiraceae bacterium | reverse complement strand
AAATTATTAGATTTTGGAATTTTGACAACTTTTATTTGGTCACAGTTGTTTAATTAAAAACACTAATTATTAAAAAACGTAAAGAATAATCGTTAATTTTTTATTAAAAAAATTATCAATTGTTACTAAAGCGGAAAATCAACGTCTAAAAAGTGTAATAAATATTTAAATAAACTCACTTTAACATTTAATTTTTTCACTTTATAAGAATCTTAACAACAAGTTATATATAAAAGTGATAATTTTAGATTTATAAGAAGAGCAATAACTGATAATTACTTAAAAACATTTAAATATGAAAATGTATAAAATTTCATCTTTTTTAGTTGCCTTATTTACATTAAGTTTTGCAACAGTATCCTTGGCACAATACGATGATTTGTATTACAATCCAAGCAATGATAGTGCTGTTTCATCAGATTATGATTACGAAAGTGATTCTGATGAATATGCAGAATATGATTACGATGATTCAGAATACGATGATTATGAGTACTACGATGATTACGATTATCAGTACAGTTCACGTATCCGTCGTTTCAGTCGTTCTTACCGTGGTTTTGACTATTACGACCCAATATACACTGACGCAGCCAACTACAATAATGCATTTGGTCCAGGAGTATCTATTTATGTAGGAAGTCCTTTTAGCTATAGCAGATATAGAAATTGGAACAGATTCAACCGATTTAATAGGTTCAACCGATTCAATAGATTTAATGCTTTTGGAAATCCATTTTACAATCCTTATCAAAGATTCGGAGGGTTTAACAATTTCGGAAACTACGGAGGATTTAATGCCTATGGTGGTGGATATGGAGGATTTAATTCTTTTGGCGGTGGATTCGGTGCTTACAATGCTTGTACAGTTCCATCTAATGGATTCAACTACGTAACGAATAACAATATCACAGTAAATAACCGTTCAGCAGGTCCTAGAGGAACTGGTTCGAATGCGACACGTACTACTTCTACTAGAAGAGGTAACAATAACGCTGGGACTTTAAGAGGTGGAAATAGTTCATCTGCAAGTAGCAGAAATAGTTCTGCAACTAATGGTAATAGAAGATCAACTAGAGCAACTGGCACTACTACTAGAAGTTCAAGAAGCGGTTCTTACGACCGTCCAACAAGAAGAACAGATAGAACTAGAGCAACTAGCCGTACTTCGACTAGAAGCAATAGAGCTTATAACTCTTCTCGTTCAACAACTAGAAGCAGCAACAGAGCAACTAAAAGTACTTCAAGAAGTAATAGATCTTATAATTCTACAAGAAGTTCAAGCAGAAGTGCATCTCCAAGTAGAAGCTCTTCAAGAAGTTTTTCTCCAAGTAGAAGCTCTTCTAGCAGAAGTGTATCTCCAAGTAGAAGCTCTTCTAGTAGAAGTTCTTCAAGAAGAAACTAAAAAAAAATTAAAATCAACTTGTTTTTTCAAAATCAATTGCTATCTTTGAGTCTGAAATTAACAAATTGTATTTCAATAAAAATATAAATTCATCGGTTTTATCAAAAATTTCGCCTTTGAATTATTAAGACTATAGCGTGTTTAGAAATTTTGAGAGGGTGGAATTTTATTATTCCATCCTCTTTTTTTATATCTAAAATTTAATTTTTTTCGTTAATAGATAGTAAAACGACGTATTCTCCTAATTTGTGTGGGGCTTTAGTACTAAAAAATTCCCGTTATAAATATTCCATAAAGTCCGAGACTATCACCAAAAATTATTAAACCTTTTATATGAAACGACTACTTTTTCACCTCATCCTATTGGGTACCTGGACGATGGCACAGGCACAAGTTCCAGCCGACGCCCTTCGTTTCTCACAGTATGAAGTCCTTGGAACAGCTCGAAACGTTGGAGTTGGCGGAAGTATTGGTGCATTAGGTGCTGATTTTTCTGTATTAAGTAGTAATCCAGCTGGGTTAGCAACATTTCGGCGCTCTGAGTTTACGGTTACCCCTTCCTTCTTTTTAAATAATACAGATGGAACATTGGATGGAAGCAATACTGGAGCTACGAATAAAAATAAATTAGCTTTTAATATAAACAATATCGGATTTGTAATTTCAAAAGTTGGAAAAAATCCAAATTGGAAAACGACCAATCTAGGGATTGGAATTAGCCGAATCGCTAATTTTCAACAAAACATAAATTATAATGGAGCAACGAGAGGCTCTTATATAGATTTTTTCCAAGAGGCATCAAATGGTGTAGCACCACAAGATTTAAGTAATTTCAATACAGGCTTAGCTTTCGATTCAGAAGCCTTGTATGAATACGACGCAAATTCTACCCCTTCGTATTTTACCGATGTTGAATTGAATGAAAATGCCTTACTCACTAAAACTGAAACTATCAAACGTGGCGGAGGCATTAATGAATTGTCTCTATCCTATGCTGGAAATTTTAAAGAACGACTTATGATAGGTGGTTCTATTGGGTTTCCATTTTTATCGTATAGAGAAGAGAAAGTATATACAGAAGCAGATGAAGCAGATGATATACCTTTTTATAGAGACCTTCAATTTGATGAAAATTTATCAACTAGTGGTTCAGGTATTAATTTGAAATTAGGTGTAATTCTAAGAATAAATCAAATGATACGAATAGGAGGAGCGGTACATACACCGACTAATTTCACTTTAACCGATACCTATAGCACCAAATTTTTATATGATTATGTCAATAATGAAAATGATGGACCCGTAGAATCCTCTTCTGAGGAAAGTACATTTCAATATAATCTAAAAACACCTTGGCGTTTTATGGGTAACGCTGGATTCATTATTAAGCGAGCTGGATTTATCTCGGCTGAAATAGAATATTTGAAATACAATAGCTCAAATTTCGATTTAACAGAAAATGATAATAGCTTTAGTACCAATGAATTTCAGGCAGATTTAAACAATCAAATTGCTAATATTTATCAATCCGCCATAAATATGCGTTTAGGGGGGGAATTTGCGTTAAAAACTTTGCGTTTTAGGGCCGGGGTAACCTTATCTGGCACGCCTTATGCTGATAGTTATATACAAAGAAATCCTAATATCAGAGGAATTGGGGATACAAGAACAACATATGCTTTAGGCTTTGGTATACGTAAAGAACGCATTTTCATGGATTTGGCCCTAAGATTTGCTAATCAAGAAGGTACTTATCTTCCTTATACCGTCACTGATTTTTATCCACAGAATAGGGTGACGACTAATAGCCTACAAAGTCATTTGATGTTTACTTACGGATATAAATTTTAAATCATTACTCCCCATCCTACAGGTAACGGCATTCAATAAATGTCGTTACCTATAGCATATCATATATCTCCTCCAATTAGCATTCCTTTATTTAGTAGTCGTTCAAAACTCAAAAAATGAAAGGTACCTTGCGCTTAATAATTGGCATTTCGCTCATTGCTTCTTCAATTAGCTTATTGGCTCAAAAAAACAATTATAAAAAAGGAGATAATTTTTTTCAAGTAGATGAAAGAAAGCTAGTAGAGACAAAATGGAAGTATACCTATGCACTTCATTTAGAGTCCAATACTATAATCCACCGAGCAGAGGATACTTACGAATATTTTTTATTTTTTCGCTACGATTATTCCTACCAAGAGTATCTAAATGGAAAATTTTCAAATGGAGAATGGCAATTAGTAGGGAATGAATTATTATATAAATTCAAGCACATTCCAAAGTTTTCAGTAGAAACGGCTAATCGTAAAGTGTTAGTTTTAGAATTCACACAAGATAATAGCAAAGGAACCTATCAGTATCATTTTGTAAGAGTCGAAACAGAAGATAGCCCTTTTGTAAAGCCACCTAATGAATTACCTGATGTAAATGTAGAAGCCATCAATCCAAAAAAATCGGAGAAAAAATGGTGGGTTTTCAATAAATCACAAAAGAAAAAGAAGTGGCCTAAGAAAAAAGCTCCCAAAGCAGACGCTCCATATATCAGCATCGAAGTAATAGGAGGTGGCTTTTATGGTGGTATTAATCCTACCTTGCGAGATTATATCCATATCAAAAATGATGGTAGACTGATTAAAGAATATAAAAGTCGACAGAATGGATTAGTCGTCACCAAAAGAGATATACCAAGAGAAGAATTAGAAAAATTCGCAGAATATGTTGTCGCCCAAGATTTTTTCGAGTTGGAACGAATCTACGATTGCGAATCGGAAGCTTGCCAACAACGTAAAAAAAGAAAACCAGCCCCTATCCCTCTCCGTTTAGCAATTGCTTATAAAGAAAAAAGAAAAGTAGTCACCATTAGTATTTTTGGAAAGGACAATCGAAATATAAAATATTTAGATTACCCACCAGCCTTAGATAAGATAATTGCCACCATTCAAAAAATGGCCTTACGATTGGAACCTTCTTAATAATGGTTAGTGGTTAGTGGTGAGTTGTTAATCAGCGAACTCAATAAGTTGGGTGCTACTGCTACTGCTACTGCTACTGCAAACTGCAAACCCACAATTCAAGTTTGTAACTCAATTGTAACTACCTCCTCCTACCTTTGTGTCATAATTAATTTAATAACCTAATTTTCATTAATAAATCATCATATAAAATGGCAACTAAGAAAGCTAAGAAAGAAGTAACAACAACAATTGATTTTACAAACAGCATTGAGAAAATCAAAGGAACAGCAAAGACTGTCAACACAGAAGTTGTAGATACGACTATTGAAGTTTTAGAAGATTTGAAAACCAACGGTGAAAGAATCAGAAAAGTAGCTACGACAAGAGTACAAGAAGCGATTGAAAATTTGACAATTGACAATAGTGTAAAATTTGTAAAAGAAACGGCAAAGAATATTCATAACTATAATATCGAAACAGCGGAAGAAGTTATTGACTTAGCGATGAAAGGAGGCAAAGAATGGCAAATATTCTTAGCCAAGTCTTTAAAGAATGGAGTTCAGTTTTTTGGAGAACAACAAGATATCACGCTTACCGCATTAGAGGGACTAAAAAAGCAATACGCAACTGGTAAATTCAGATTCAGCAACTTATTAAACTTTGATTTTAATATAGATGTAACAAAAGCTGATATCGCTATCGATACTCCTTCACTTGAAACAACTATAAAAACAGCAAAAAAAATAGTAAAGAAAACAACTGCTAAAGCAAAGAAAGCAACTACAAAAGCATCAGCTAAGGTGGCAAAAGTAACTACTAAAAAATCGCCAAAAGTTGCTAAACCTACAGCAAAGAAAGTTGCTAAACCTACCGTAAAAAAAGTAACGGTAAAGGCAACTAAACCAGCAGTAAAAAAAGCGACGAAGAAGGTAACTGCTGAAGCAACAAAGAGTGTTGCAAAGAAAGTAGTAGCCGTTTCAAAAAATAATCTACGTTTAATTGAAGGGATTGGGCCAAAGATTGAAGAATTATTAAACAAAGGTGGCATTCAAACTTTCCAACAACTAGCAGCTGCTAGTCAAGGTACCTTAAAAGGCATTTTAGCAGCAGGAGGCTCAAGATATAAGATGCATGACCCAACAACATGGGGTAAGCAAGCAGCGTTAGCAGCAGCAGGAAAAAAGGCAGAGCTAACAAAGTTACAAGATGAATTAAAAGGTGGAAGAGCAAAGAAATAAGGTTACTAAAGTTAAAGTTATTGAAGGTTAAGTTGCTTGACGGTGGTCAGGAAACTTATACCTACAAAACTTCAACTGTAACTCAATTGTAACTATCCAATCCGATATTTGCAATATCATTTAAACCATAAAAATCGTTCTTTCACAGAATTTGTCAAAGAGCTAAAAAATTAAAACATAAATATCATGGCTACTAAAAAAGCAAAAAAAGTAACAACACCAGAAGTAACAATTGATTTCACAAAAAGTGTTGAAAAAATCAAAGGAACAGCAAAGACTTTGAATAATGAAGTTTTGACTACAGCAACTGAGGTTTTAGAAGACCTTAGAAATAATGGCGAAAAAATTAGAGAAGTAGCTACAACAAGAGTCAATGAAGCGATTGATGCAGTAAAGAATGTAAAATTAGAAGACGGAGTGACTTACGTAAAAGAAACAGCAAAAAACATCAATAAGTACGGCTTAGAAACTGCTGAAAATGTATTAGAATCAGCTGTTGCTGGAGGAAAAGAATGGCAAGGAGTAGCTAAAAAAGCAGTTAACGGAGGATTAGAATTAGCTGATAAAAATCAGGAAATAGTATTCGAAACTTTAGAAGCAGTAAAAGAACAATTAGCTGATAGTGCAAAGCGTTTCGGAAGATTATTCAGAAATAACTAAAAGCATTAGAGAAATAGGTTAAAGAAGTATTATACAATAGACCTGTATAATTTCATAAAACTATTTATATCAAGGTGAGTGATTCAAATAAGAATTACTCACCTTTTTTGATACGGGTTTAGCTCGACGAAACAAATAATATGAAGAAAATAAAAAGGCCATCCATTTTTCTATTTCTTACAGAAATTTGGAGAGCATTAAATGAATTACGCAAAGCATTACCTTTTATCAAAAAAAAAGAGGTTAAAGAAAAAGGAGATAACCACATGGTGTTTGTCATTCCAGGCTTTTTAGCAAGTGATGTCTCTACAAAACCGCTCAGAAACTTTTTGAATAAAATTGGTTATCAAACTTGCGGATGGGAATTAGGGACAAATCTAGCCGATTTAGAACAATTAGCAATAATTTCTGAAAAGATAGATAAACTTTTTGCCAAAAATCAGGAACCAATAAGTCTTATCGGATGGAGTTTAGGGGGCGTTTATGCCAGAGAATTAGCTAAAGAGAAACCAGAAAAAATAAGGCAAGTCATCACTTTAGGTTCGCCTTTTGCAGGTATCATGGAGCCTAACAATGCAAATATTACCTTTGAATTCATCAAATGGTTAAAAAACTATCCAGAAATTGAGGAAGATTTTTTAGCAACCTTGCCAAATCCTGCTCCAGTTCCTAGTACTGCCATCTATTCAAAAAAGGATGGAATTGTTCCTTGGGAAACCTGCATGGAAATGGTAGAAGATGAAATCCATCAAAACATAGAAGTAAAAAGTAGCCATCTAGGAATGGGTGTTAATATAGAAGTCTTGAAAATTATAGCGGACAGATTACAGTATACAGAAGGAAACTGGGTTAAACATGGCGCAGAAGCTATGTTTATTGGTAGTCATTAATATTTTGTAGCATACCGAAATTTTAAGCTAAAATTAGTTCAAAACGGCTTAAAATTTCGGTATACTATCTTATCCCATCTTATTATCGCCTCACATGAAAAACCGATTTAAAACGAAAAGATTAAATAGCCTGCAACAATTCCTCCTATTTCTTTCATGCCGCTGACAAATGGAGTAGCCCTATAAAACTAATACGGCAATAAAAAAACGATAGCACCAGACCAATGATGCTATCGTTAGATTATTGAATAATTCCGTATTATTCATTGCGAATGTAGGAATTTTCTAGAATAAAAGAATATTTTTTCTATAAAATGTCAATAGTTAGCTGATTGTCAACAGTATAAGCAATGAAATAGCTACTAAAACAAAAAATGTCGGACATTTTTTAAATGCCCGACATTATGGATTTAATTTATGTATTCAGATATAATAATTAAAATTGAATCTGCATAAACAAATTAATTCCTTCTTCCTCTTTGTCTATTTTTATCCGACTAACATCTTCAATTCCAGCATCTTGTGCTAATTGAATCAATTTGTCGGGACTTCGATGATGCAAGTACCAATCGAGAAAAAGTTCCATATATCCCTCGGTAGGGTTACCTTCAGCAAAATTGCCAATAATTAATTCTCCACCCGGCTTAACAAATGCAATTAATCGGGAAAGTAATCTAACAAAAGTTCTATCCTCAAAATAATCAAAAAGGCCAGCAGACCAAACAACATCATATTTTTTCGGAGTGCGGAAGCGGAAAATGTTTTTGTTGTGGAAAGTTAGTTGAGGTAAAAAATGGCGATTTATCTTGGTAGCATGAAGAATGGCATTAATATCCGCTTCAACACAGTCAAAATGAACTGCTCTATTTTTTTCCTCTTCAAAGAATTCTAGTAAATCCCGACAGGGGCCACTAGCAACGTTTAAAATTTCACACGATTTAGTAGACTGCTTCATTTTATCCCGTAAAACACTTTTGAAAAAAGTTTTACGATTTCTTACGGCTTTTGTAGCCGCGCCTTGATTATGAAACAAATCCCAATTAGTAAGCATGGGGTCTTCTGAAATCATTTCCAAATAAACTTTGTCTATAATTTCAAAATCACCGGGATACCCGTAAGGCTTTAAATAAGCATGACCAAGAGTAGAATTAATTAAAGATTCACCAAAAATGGAAGTAACTTTCAGACAAGCATCTTTCCATTCTTTGTCAGGAGTTGTCGAACGAAAATGCATTATAGCATCATTGAGTGCCTTATATTCTCCCTTGACAGGTCCACCACAATCGTAGAGTAGTTTAATGTAATTGACAAGTAAATCTACAGAAGTAGATTGCCTAAAGTTGTCAATAAACTGTTGCTTAGCAGCAGTCTGTTTAATGGTTTGTGTTAATACCATGTAATCGCTGGGTTTAGCGTGCAAATTGCCAAAGGCTTTAGGGGGAATAAATAAATGAGTGTGTTTTAATGTGTAAGTTTTCCCATAAATCCCAAAAACAACTTCACTAAGTTTTAGAAAAAGAGTTTCAGTTTAATCTCTCCAATGATATAAAACAAGGCTAGAATTTCATGTAATTGCTTAGTACAATCAAGTAAAATCAGACAAATTGTTTTACAACTCTAATTTTTATAAAAGCTCAAAATAGTTGTAAAGTAATCGAAGTCTGTGCCTGATATAGAATTAAAATTTGATTGAACGGGGCTGTTTAAAATTCATAAAACTATTTATTAAAATCTTAATTAGATTCTAATAAAAAGGTAATATGATTCTCTCTTTAAATGGAAAATTTATTCAAGATGCATATGGTAAGAAGTATATAAAAATCAATATAAAATAGAGATTAATTCAAAAATTACATATCAATGAATAAGTTCTTTTGTCAAATATAATAACGTTAAGCAAGATTAAAAAAAAAATAGGTTTTTTTTTATCTTTAGTTATAATTTTTTAAAAAATGAAATCAAATTTAGTAACAACAAAAGCTCCTTTTCCTGCAAAAAAGCATCAATAAATGATTGATTATTAATTAATTAAAATAGAATATAATTTTTACTATTATCTATTTATTTGGTTGTAAAGTCTTTACGTTCAATCAATATAAAAAAGTTATTTTTTGTTAAATAAATCTTAAAAAAAGAGTGACTTATTAAGTTAACCTCGTCACAAATAGCAACAAAAGGAATTTTTTGTTTTTTCAAAAAAAGACCTTTTATCAGTTACTACTCTGAGAAAACTAAATACTAGGGATAACATATTACTAAAATATAAATACAATTCCCTTTATTTAGTTGCATTACTTGCAGCAGAGATTAGTAAAACCAATAAGTAAGTCCGTTACCGACTGAGATAATTATGATGGTTGGTTTAGTTCTCTTTTCGATGAACAGCATTGCTGTGCAGAAAGGGTGAAGAGTGCTACTGCGGAATTATTTCATCATCATCATTTAGAGTGACCCTCTAAAATTATTTTCACAATCATTTTCAGTAAAATCTGAAAACACAAAAATTGCTTTATGGAATATTTTAATGAACTTTTCACTGCCCTATCTTCAAAGATGGGAGGTGGTTTTGCTAATGTTTTAGGTGCTTTAGTCGTCTTAATAATTGGATTCATCCTAGCTAGGATTCTACGAAACGTAGCTAAGCGATTAATGACAAAGACCAATATGGACGAGCGACTTGCTCAAAAACTTAAACTAGACGTTAGGGTCGACGATTTTGTTGCTAAGTTGGTTTACTACTTGGTAGTAATATACACGCTAATAGTCGTTTTAGGAATGATGGGATTAGACAGTGTCCTTGCACCTCTCGAAGATATGATGAGTAAATTCTTATCCTTCTTACCGAACATCATTGGAGCAGGTATCATTGGTTATGCAGGATATGTAATTTCTAAAATTGTCTCAGAGGCAACTGGATTTTTATCAAATACGGTAGAACCATATGCATTAAAAGCAGGTTTTCAAAAGCCAGAGAATTTAACTAGTTTATTGAAGAAAATAGTTTTCATATTTATTTTCATCCCTATTTTAATTGTAGCCTTAGATACATTAAATATGAAGGCCATTTCTGAACCTGCTACTGCGATGTTGGGAACGTTCCTAAGTGCGATTCCTAATATTATTGCTGCGGCTGTCATTATCGGTGCCTTTTATTTTATAGGTACATTTGTAGTAGGCTTAGTGGTAGATTTATTGAAGAATGTTGGAGCTGATGAGTTCTCTCAAAAATTAGGTTTCAGTAGCATGTTGGGAGACCGTTCTTTATCAGAAATGGCAGGAAAAGTTGTATTTTTCTTTTTACTCTTCACAGGTATTATCACAGGAGCAGAACAATTAGGTATGTCTTCTTTAAATAATATTTTGGCTAATATTTTCCAAATTTCAGGACAAGTATTATTTGGCGTAGTCATCTTAGCAGCAGGAGCTTATATAGCTAATATTGTAGGAGATATGGTAGCTAAGTCTGAATCTAGCTGGATGGCACCTATTGCAAAATTTGCAGTAATCGGTATCTTTTTAGCATTTGCTTTACACACGATGGGAATTGCAGAAAGCATCGTTAATTTGGCATTTGGTTTAACTTTAGGTGCAGCAGCAACAGCTTTCGCTTTGGCATTCGGCCTTGGTGGACGAGAAGTAGCTGGCCAACAGTTAAGACAGTTCTTTAATAATAAAGATAAAAAGACAACAGTAACGAGAGTGCAACAAGGAAATTCTACTTTAAGAAAGACCTCATAAATACACGCATTTAGTACAAAAAAAAAACCATGGTGCATTAGTGCCATGGTTTTTTTATTGGAATGGTGTTATCTACGATGTAGTTGGGTATATCCTCTTAAAGCTGCACGGTTCTTTGCCTGAGTAAGTGGTCAGCTATTACAAGTGCGGCCATCGCTTCTACAATGGGTACCGCTCGTGGCAATACACAAGGGTCATGTCTACCCTTCCCAATCACCTCTGCGGCTTCTCCTTTCATGTTTACCGACTCCTGAGATTCTACAATAGTAGCTACAGGTTTAAAAGCTACGCGAAAATAAATATCCATTCCATTAGAGATACCACCTTGGATACCTCCGGAAAAGTTCGTTTTCGTTTTAATAACTCCATTATCGTTATAAAATCGGTCGTTATGTTCCGACCCTCGCATGGAGATTCCATCAAATCCCGAACCATATTCAAACCCTTTACAGGCATTAATACTAAGCATCGCTTTAGCTAAATCAGCATGTAATTTATCAAAAGCAGGTTCCCCCAAACCTGTTGGGCTACCTTGAATGACGGCAGTTACTACTCCACCAATAGTATCTCCGGCTTTCCGCACTTCCTTAATCAAACCAATCATGTCTTCTGCAATATCCAAGTCAGGACAACGAACGGGTGTTTTTTCTATATTATTAAAATCTAGTTGCTGATAAGGTTGGGTTACTTTGATATTCCCCACTTGGCTAACATAACTGTGTACTTGGATACCATGAGCTTGTAACAATAATTTCGCCACCGCACCAGCAGCCACTCTTGCCGAGGTTTCTCTAGCTGACGAACGGCCACCACCTCGATAATCTCTTAAACCATATTTTTCTTGATAAGTGAAATCTGCATGAGAAGGGCGATATTTATCTGCAATATGACTATAATCCTTAGACTTTTGGTCTTTGTTCATGATAATCATCCCTATAGGTGTCCCAGTCGCTTTGCCCTCAAAAATACCAGATAGTATTTGAGCATGGTCAGGTTCTTTACGCTGCGTAACAATCTTAGATTGACCAGGTCTTCTCCGCGCCAATTCACGCTGAATAAAGGCTTCATCTATCGGTAATCCCGCAGGACAACCATCTATAATTACGCCAAGTCCTTTACCATGCGATTCGCCAAATGTGCTAATTTTAAATGCTTTTCCAAAGGTATTTCCTGCCACGTTCCTAATAATTGTGCCCCGCCTGCAAAAGCAATTGGGTTTGTTAGTGAATTAGTTATTGGTTGGTTAGAACAATTAAATAAAGCACAAAAGTATAATAATTTTGTACGAAAGAGGAGGTCAAAGAAAGAGAAAGTAAGATTGAAAAGAAAAGAAGGGCAAGGCTAAAAATCATCTTTGCCAAAAGTACCTAGCAGTAGACAATTTTTAGCAAAATTATTTTAGCTTAAAAAAGTGAAAAGGCAATAGAAGAATAACCTTTTCTATAAGATTGCCCTTTTTCTTTCTTCAATTTTTCTTTTAATTGAGTAGGCAGCCAAAGTTTAATAGAGACTCTTTCGATTTTGTCAATACAAGCTAACGTTTTTTGAATTTCTTCTTCAATTGTAAATTTTTTATTTTCCATAATTCTTAATTTTGCGTTGTTGTTGTGAAAGATGATTTGACCGTTGGGGGTAAAACAGCCAAACCATAATCCACAACTATTATTTAGTTAATCATTTCCTTTTCGTAATAGGCTCTTAAGTTTTTCTGCAAATTCTTTTTAGCTCTAAACATTAAAGATTCTACAGAAGATAAAGTTATTTCTAAGACATCCGCTACTTTCTTATAAGGCATATCTTCAATCTTAGTTAAAGTATATACAATTCTTTGATTGTCAGGCAATCGGTCAATAGCAGCATATAAAACCTTGGTTCGCTCTTTATTTTCTAAGGTAACACCCGGATGATTAAATTCATCTTTCCCCTCAATCGGTTTATTGTCTGCACCTATTAAAGATTGTAAAAAAGAAATACGCTTTTTTCTTTTTTTGGCTTTCAAATGGTCTAATGATTTAGTGACGGCTACTCTATAAATCCAAGTTGATAATTTGGCATCTCCTCTAAACTTAGAGATAGACCGAAAAATTTCAATAAAAGCCTCCTGACAAATATCTTCAGCATCTTGCATGTTGGGCACAAACCCTAAACAGGTGTTAATCACCCGTTCTTGATGCGCTTCTAATAATTGACTGAAAGCTATATGGCAACCTTTTTTTAAGGCATTGATTACTTTCTAAAAACAAATTTCTTTTGCATTAAATAATTATAAGTAACTGCTACTAAAATCCCAACAATTACTTTAGAAGGTTCCGGAGCTAATGGAGTGTATTCAGTTAATACATACAAGCCTACTGTATTTAAAATCAAACTTCCCGTAGAGACTATGGCGTATCTAAATGCTTGGTTGGATATTTTATCTTCCTTTGAATGAAAGGCCCAATAACGCCCCAATAAAAAGTTAGTAATAGCTCCAAATACAGCACCTATTATTTGTGCATAAACATACCATACGCCTACCAAATGGAGTAATAGAAAAAACATTAAATAATCTACTACTGTTCCAATAAAAGCAGCAACAGACGCTTTAGAAAATTCTTTTGTATTAAAGAGATTATTGATAATAGTAATAATTTAGTCTAAATCCAACTCATATAAAATAGAGAATACCCTGCAAAACTATATTCCCATAAATTCCTGCCAAAACATCGTCTAGCATTACGCCCCATCCATTTTCAAAAGCTTCCATTTTACGAATACCGAGCGGTTTAGCGATATCAAAAAATCTAAAAAGCACAAATCCGATAAAAATATTTTGCCAAGTCAGTGGAACAAAAAGTAAGTTAAACCAGACACCAATCATCTCATCTACTACTACTTTAGAAGGGTCTTCCCCCCACTCCTCCTGCAAATTTCGAGTAGCCCAAACACCCAATAAAGTTGTTAAAACGATAATTATTATAAACCCTATTTGAAAATTAGTGTTATTATTGATGCCGACGCCTTGTATATACCCCCCTAGTAATAAGCAAGCCAAAATGGCACCAGCAGTTCCAGGTGCAAAAGGTGAATAACCTGCACCAAAACCAGTAGCTATAGTTTTGTAAATAAATTTCAATGATTGTTTTTTCGTAAAAGAATAGCGCAAAGGTAAAAATTATAGTGAAAGTAGGTGGTTCTACAATTCAGTTTATCAATCCATGTAATAATTCACAAACCACCTCATAAAACATTTATTATCAACACTTTACGAAACAACAACTTCTTACATGATTTTCATTTTGGTAATAAATAAAAATCAAGAATTTAAAACTTATCAAAAGAAAGTCAAAACTTTAGTCTAAATTGGGAAGCAATTCATCTTATTTTTCCCTTTGAAATAGAATTTTTAAGTATTTTTGCTCTTGACGTATAAACGATAATTTTGAATTGATGTTGAAAAATTATCTTAAGCCCTAACAAGTATATGAAAATACATAAAGAAGGATATAAAATATTAGTTGTCGTAGCTATTGGATTAGCAATTCTAAATGCCATTGTATTTTGGCTAATTCCAAGTTGGTTAACCCTATCGTATATAGTCACCGCTATTTTATTTCTCCTAGTCCTACAATTTTTCCGTTCTCCTTGGCGAGAAATCATGATGCCTGATGACAATTTGGTTTATGCCCCTGCAGATGGTAAAATCGTAGCAATAGAAGAGGTAAAAGAAGATGAGTACTTTGAAGATAGAAGAATCCAAGTATCTATTTTCATGTCTCCTACCAATGTGCATGTCAATAGAAATCCAATTGGTGGAACGGTCAATTATTTCCGTTATCACCCTGGAAAATATTTAGTAGCATGGCATCCAAAGTCCTCTACCGAAAATGAACGAACGACTGTCGTTATTGGAAATGGAGATACAGAAATCTTACTTCGACAAATTGCAGGAGCAGTAGCCAAAAGAATTGTCAATTATTTGAATGTCGGCGAAGAAGTGCAACAAGGAGATGAAATGGGCTTTATTAAGTTTGGCTCTAGAGTAGATTTGTTTTTACCCTTAGATGCAAAAATAAAAGTTAAATTAAATCAAAAAGTAAAGGGCAATCGAACCATTATTGCCAAAACAAATTAATAAATAGCTAATTTGATAAAGTTAGGAGTTATCCAAGCTTTCTAAAAGAAATCCGCCTTTCGATAATGCTCGACTGGCGGATTTCTTCTTATGAGTGAGTCTTTCAAGCCAAAACAGACTTATTTTTTTGATAAAGAAGATAATTTAAAATATCTTTGAGAAGGTCCAACTAGTTCTTGTTAGGACGTTTTCCCACTTACCGTACTTTAGATAGTCAGATAAAAAATTGATATTACAAAAAATATTATTGTAATTTAATATCAATCTAATATCTGTGTTCCTTCACTAATCCATGGTAGTAATCAATACCACGGATTAGTGAAGGAACACGGATATTTATTACTTTT
>CALLVC010000428.1 GCA_938010785.1 uncultured Saprospiraceae bacterium | reverse complement strand
CCTAACCAACTACAAACCAGTATTACAAAACCGACATAAAAAATAAAAATGAAAAGAATAGGCGTATTTACTTCAGGTGGAGATGCACCAGGCATGAATGCATGTATTAGAGCTGTTGTTCGTACAGGTATCCATCACGGACTAGAAGTGGTAGGAATTACGAAAGGCTATCAAGGTATCTTGGATAAAAACTTCAAGGTCATGACTTCTCATTCTGTTAGTGGAATCATACAAAAAGGAGGGACCATCTTAAAGTCCGCTAGATGTGTCGAATTTAGAACTAAAAAAGGGCGGAAACAAGCCTATAAAAATTTGAAAGCAGCGGGTATTGATGGCATAGTCGCCATTGGTGGAGATGGAACTTTCACAGGTGCGGATGTCTTTATGAAAGAGTTTCCAGATATTAAGTTTATTGGTTGCCCAGGAACAATTGATAATGATTTATACGGAACTGATTTTACCATCGGTTATGATACTGCCATTAATACCGCAATGGAGGCTATCGACAAAATCAAAGATACCGCAAGTGCGGACGCTCGTTTGTTTTTCATAGAAGTCATGGGTAGAGATGTTGGTTTTATTGCCTTGAGAAGTGCGATTGCGGCAGGTGCAGAAACCGTACTATTACCAGAAACTAAAACTGATATCAAACAATTAACCAAGA
Organism: uncultured Saprospiraceae bacterium; assembly: GCA_938010785.1. Classification (GTDB taxonomy): domain Bacteria; phylum Bacteroidota; class Bacteroidia; order Chitinophagales; family Saprospiraceae; genus JAFMDF01. The sequence goes on along the minus strand of CALLVC010000428.1, from coordinate 2,876 downwards.
CCATTGAGGCACAATATAAAAAGAAAGAAGGTAGTTCTATTATCGTCATTGTAGCCGAAGGTGAAGAAATGGGCGGAGCAGTAAAAGTAGCTAAAAAAGTAGCCAAAAAATTCACCGCCCTACCTACCAGAGTTACCATCTTGGGACATGTTCAAAGAGGCGGTAGTCCTACAGCAGCAGAACGCGTTAATGCCAGTTGGATGGGCGTAGAAGCGGTTAGAGCCTTAGTAGCAGGCAAAAAAGGTATTATGATTGGGGTTGTCAATAATGAAGTCGTTCATACCCCTTTTGAAAAAGCTATAAAGCATAATCGAGAGATTAGTCCTACATTATTGGATATGATTGAAATTCTGGCATAAGGGAACAGGAAAAATATAATCTACCCATTTTACTCGTTATTTTTACTTTATACTTCGTTAAAAATACCTAACCTGCCGGCAGGCAGGCTCGCCAATGCCCTGCATTGTCTGCGTTTTTTGCCTTGTCTAAAGAAAAACTAACTTCCTAAAATTTGGGTAGATTATTTATTTCCTGCCCCCTAGAAATATTATTCAACAGTCGAAAATAGCAAAAAGGGGAAGAAAGAAATTGTATATTGAGTATAAATCATTATCATGCAATTCACGAAAAAAGCAGGAGATAGTATTAAAGTTGCCGCTAGTTTGGTCAGTGTTTTATGGATTATCCATTTTACACAAGTAGCACTAGGCTTGGATTTTGGGTATTTAGGAACTTATCCACGACAAATTTGGGGACTGAGAGGCATCATTGCTTCTCCATTGATTCATGCGGATTTTCCTCATCTAATGTCCAATTCTGTTCCGTTATTGATATTGACCTCTACTATCTTTTTCTTTTATCAAAAAGTGGCCACTAGAGCTTACTTAATGATTTATATTCTGACTGGTTTAATGGTCTGGATTTTTGCCCGTACCGTTTTTCATATCGGTGCTAGTGGTGTAGTGTATGGTTTGGTTTCTTTCATTTTTTGGAATGGGATTTTTAGAAGAAGTTTACAGTCTATTGTTTTAGCTTTGGTGGTAACTGTCTTATATAGTGGCTATTTTGCAGGCATCTTGCCCAACCAAGAAGGCATCTCTTGGGAAAGTCATTTACTAGGTGCTTTAGTGGGCATTTTTGTTGCCTATTATTTTAAAGAAGAAATTGAGGCGGACGAATTAGAACAACCTGCTTCTTGGGAGTTAGAACCTGAAAAAGAAAGTACCGCTTTCCTTAGCCCCGATACTTTTGAAAAAACAAAACAAGAGCGATGGCAAGAGGCACAACAAAAAAGAGAATTTCCAGATTGGTATTCCAATAACACTTTAGATGACAACTAAATTTTTAATAAGGGAGTAGGAAATAAATACTGGATACTATTTGCTGAGTATCCAGTATCCAATATCCAGTATCCAGTATCCAGCGCCCCGTAAATGCAAACCTCTTTCACCATCTTTCAAATAGTCTGTGCTTTTATGTTCCTGATATTTCTATTAGGCGGCATTATCGCTAGTTGGTACTTTGTACGGTTGGTAGGAAAACGAGAAGCTAATCTTTTATTATCTGTTTTTTTAGGCGTACTCTCCCTTTCTTTATTACATAATTTATTAGTCAATATCGGAATTTTCAACAACCAACCTCACTATTATTTCATTCCTATTTGGTATACCCTTTCCTTTGGTCCTTTGCTCTTCTTTTTTGTCAAAAGTCGCTTATTTCGACCTTTCCATTTACAAAAAAAAGATTTTAAGCATTTCATTATCCCTTTATTACAAGCTACATTCTACTTAGCGGTAGGCTTTCGAGGAGCTGCTTTTAAAGGGCAATTATGGGTACAGACCTATGTACCATTAGGAAAGCCAATTGAGGGGTTTCTATATATTGTCGGTTTTGCTTTCTACCTCTATTTTTCTTATCGTTTTATTCGCTATAAATTAGCCTTGTTAAAAAGAAAAAAAGCCTTTGCTTGGGAAGTGGATAAGGTGAATCGATTGAAAAGAATGGTCAAAGGTTTAATTGTACTATTTACGATTAGTGCGGCTTATATCATCGGAGATTTTTGTACCTATCACTTTCTAGGGTTGAATCTATACAACATCCGAGGTTTTACTTATATCGGTGATTTATCCTTTACCTTCATGGTTCTTTGGGTGAGTTATTATGCTTTTAGAAATGCTTTTTTTCCAAGTCGTCATCGGCTAAAAACCAGCAAAGAACCACAAGTACTTTTAAATAAAATAGACGCGCTATTCTCCGAAGAGAAAATCTTTATGGATGATGAATTGGACAAGCGAAAATTAGGCTATTACCTAAAAATAAGAAGCAGCTATTTATCTAAGCTATTACCTACCAATTTTAGAAATTTAGTCAACAAACACCGAATCATAGAAGCTAAAAAACGAATGTCCGATGCCCGCTATGCTAATTATAGTATGGAAAGTATTGGCTTGGATGTGGGGTTTGGAGACAAATTGGCTTTTCGGCGGGCTTTTGAAGCGGTAGAAGGTATTAAGTTAGATAAATTTAAACGTGAGTAAATTCCCAATTTTTATTATTCCCATATGATGACTTCTTGCTTTTCTTTCATCAAATGTCATCAATCTTGGAAAGTAATTTAGGATGTAATACGCTTCTTCTATACTCATTTTCATTTGTTTTTTATGGATTTACCCCCTCACCTGTCCATCCCCCTTCACAATCCACTTATAACTCGTCAACTCCTGCAATGCCATTGGTCCTCGCGCATGTAATTTTTGCGTACTAATCCCGATTTCTGCACCCATTCCAAATTGTGCCCCATCCGTAAAAGCGGTAGAAGTATTGGCATAAACGACTGCCGCATCTACATTTTTCAAGAAATAATCGACTATTTCAGT
>CALLVC010000427.1 GCA_938010785.1 uncultured Saprospiraceae bacterium | reverse complement strand
AGCCTAAGTTTTTCCAATTATTTTTTCCAACCAGCAGGGCTAGATTCGGCTGTTCCAGTCAGTAAATTTTTGAATGGAAATTTACCAGCAGTAACACCGGGCGATGGACAAAACCTATCTTGGAGCGTTGAACCTGCCTTTCCTAATCTACAATTTAATTCCCCCTTGGTTATCAAACCACATCCTCGGCAAAACCGTTTATTTGTTGCTTCTAGAGATGGTTTGATTGAGCATTTTGTGTATAACCAAAACACAAGTACGAAACAGACCTTGGTAGATTTAAGACCAGAGACAGCAGTCATTTGGGATGGTGGTTTTTTAGGCTTGGCATTCCATCCAGAATTTGGTCAAGCAGGTTCTCCGAATAGAAATTACTTTTATGTATACTATTCTGCGAAAGGACCCAATGGAGAAGAAGGCCCATTTGGGTGTAATAGTACCTGTTTTTCCTGTGAAAATAATGCGAATTTTTTCGGTGCATATTTAAGACTTTCAAGATATAGTGTCAATGATAGCACCTTTACCGTTAATAAAAATTCAGAAGTTCAACTGTTTAATATTCGAGCGTTTAATGGGACGCATAGAGGAGGAGGACTGAACTTCGGAAAGGATGGCTTTTTGTATTTGGCTATTGGTGACCAAGCAAGACGAACCACAGCGCAAGACATTGTCAATAATTTTGAAGGAGGCGTTATTCGAATTGATGTAGACAAAAAAGGAGGAAGTATTAGCCACGCCCCTCGACGGAAAATGGGGGTACATACTGGAGAAAGTGATGAATTTACGGGCAACGATTATTACATTCCAAATGACAATCCTTGGGTTATCAATAACAATAGTCGCTTTGAAGAGTATTATCATAATGGGCATCGAAATCCTCACCGAATGACGATGGACCGAGAGACAGGAGAATTTTGGATAGGCGAAATTGGAGCGGGGTCTAAAGAAGAAATTACGGTGATTAAAAAAGGACAAAACGGGGGATGGCCTATTTATGAAGGAAATAATTTTAGAACATTTACCGCCTGTAATTCTAATAATTTGCCTTTAGGCGTAGGTGCTTATAATGCACCAGTAGTGGACTTCCTACGGTCAGATGCCAATGCTATCATTGGAGGATATGTTTATCGAGGCGCAAAGTTCCCATCTTTATATGGTAAATATTTATGTGGAGGTTATTCCAAAAATAATTTATTCATTATTGATAAAAATAATAGTGGTAATTATAACTATAACATTTTTGCTAATTTCTCTCCTGGTGGATTAATCACTTGGGGAGAAGGACCTGATGCAGAGTTGTTTATGGGGCGACAAGCCAATAATACCACGCTGTATCAATTGAAAGCCACGGGTAGCAATCCACCAGCACCCATTTTATTATCTCAAACAGGTGCTTTTAGCAATTTAGACAATCTAACCCCAACAGCAGGGATGATTCCTTATGACCTTATCGAACCTTTTTGGTCGGATGGAGCGGATAAAAACCGATGGATAGCGATACCAAATAATGGAACGTACAACACCGCTGCTGAACAAATTCAATTTTCAGAAAATGGGAATTGGACGTTTCCCAACGGAACAGTTATCGTCAAACATTTTGAGTTGGGCGGGAAACGTCTTGAAACAAGATTTGAGGTAAAAGGAGATGATGATAATTTTTATTATTTAACTTATAAATGGAATGATGCGGGAACAGATGCGACCTTATTGATCACAGGATTGGATGAGCAAATAACGGTCAATGGTCAAACGCAAACCTACCATTATCCAAGTCCATCTGAGTGTTTGACTTGTCACCAATCAGCAGCAGGAAGTGTGTTAGGATTAAGAACCCGTTATTTAAATAAAGCGATTACTTATCCTACTACGGGCCAAACGACCAATCAATTAGTTGCTTTAAGCAGTATTGGTGCAATTAACCAAAATATCACAAATGCTGCCACTAATAACTATATAACTGTAGCAGCACATGACGATTTAAGTCAGCCCTTAGAACTCCGAGCAAGGTCTTATTTGGATGTTAATTGTTCAGGATGTCATCAGCCAGGAACAGGTAATCGAGCCATATTTGATGCTAGAATTACCACCGCTTTAGACCAACAAGAATATATTGATGGAGCAGTGATTAGTCAATTAGGGTTGAACAATCCTAAGCATATAGTAGCAGGCGAAGTAGACCGTTCCATGATTCATTTTCGGATGAATTCCTTACAAAGTGGAGTATCGATGCCGCCGATAAGTAAAAATAAAATTGATGCAGAAGGGGTACAAGTGATTGCCGACTGGATAAATAGTTTAGGCAATACTGGCGGTGGAACAGTTACTGAAAGTTGTGGAGGCAATACCATTACACATGGCAACGGGACGATTACTATGACTAGTGGAGGGAACGCTTCTTTTTTCAAAATACTACGAGGAGATTGGAGTTATGTAGACAACTGTGGCTATGCTTGTGGCAATTCCTTTACCGTTAATGGCTTGGCATCAGGAGATTATCGAGTCTTTTTTGAAGATGCGAATTATCAACCCTTGTGTGATAAAGTAATTACACTTGGCAGCGGTGGTGGTGGTGGACCAACGGACTCAGACAACGACGGTGACGGCGTACCAGCATCCCAAGACTGTAATGATAATGACCCTAATTTAACGACAGTAGGAGCAAGTTGTAATGATGGCAATAGTAATACGAATAACGATGTCGTTCAAGCCAATTGTACCTGTGCAGGTACTCCAACTGGTGGCGGTGGTACTGTGACAGAAAATTGTGGCGGCAACACCATTACCCACGGCAACGGAACGATTACTTTGACAAGTGGGGGAAATGCTTCTTTTTTCAAAGTTTTAGATGGCAATTGGGGATACATTGATAATTGTGGTTGGAACTGTGGGAATTTTTTCACGGTGAATGGCTTAGCAGCAGGACAATACCGAGTCTTTTTTGAAGATGCGAATTATCAACCAATCTGTGATAAGTTAATTACGCTTGGTGGTGGCGGCGGCGGACCAACGGACCCAGATAATGATGGAGACGGCGTACCAGCATCGCAAGACTGTAATGATAATGACCCTAATTTGACGACGGTGGGGTCGAGCTGTAATGATGGCAATAGCAATACGAACAATGATGTGGTGCAGTCCAATTGTACTTGTGCGGGTACGCCTTCAGGTGGTGGTGGAACGACCGTAACCGAAGATTGCAATGGCAACACGATTATGCATGGCAATGGAACCATTACCTTAACGAGCAACGGCAGTGCGGCTTACTATCAGATTTTAAATTCAGGCTATGGGCCAGTAGACCATTGTGGTTGGCAGTGTGATAATACGTTCAGCGTGACAGGATTGCCAGCAGGACGATACCTGATTTATTTTCAAAATTCGAGTTATACGACGATATGTGAAAAGTGGATTGATATGACAGGAAGCAGCTTTGCGAATGCATCAGCAGGCGATAGAATAACGCCGCATTTATCTTTATCTGCTTTTTCATCAGCTAGAGAAGTAGATTTACAATGGTTGACAAATACTAGTTATTTTAATGATTATTTCATCGTCGAAAAATCTATTGACGGCCAACATTTTGAAGCCATTCAAAGAATCAAAAGTAAAGCCTTAGGGACGGATATGATTTATAATCAAACCATTGATAGTGAACCACGATTAGGAGAAAATTACTACCGAATCAAGCAGGTTTATCGAGATGGAGATTGGGATTATACCGAGGTGCAGTTAGTTGATTTTAAAATTGATTTAAAAGGTTGGTCGGTGTTTCCAAATCCTGCCCAAAGTGAGTTGTTTATCAATTTAAAGCCCTTTGCGGGAAAAACGGGAAGCTTGCAATTAGTCAATAATGTAGGACAAGTGGTGCAGATCAGAGACCTCGGTGAAATAAGTGGCGAAACGGAACGATTGGATTTGAGAGAAATAGAAAATGGACTTTATTTTATCAATATTAAAATAGACGGTCAGAAGCCGTTGAATCAGAAAGTAATTATCGAGCGAATGTATTGATTTACTTAACCAACTTATTTAGGAG
>CALLVC010000426.1 GCA_938010785.1 uncultured Saprospiraceae bacterium | reverse complement strand
CCTTTTTCGATGATGATACCTACTTTCTTCCAACCCATATAATCAAACATCATTACACCAGAAAGAATCACAGAACTAGGATTAACTTTATCCTGTCCAGCGTATTTCGGTGCTGTACCGTGTGTTGCTTCAAATACGGCTACACCATTTTGGTAATTGATGTTTGCACCCGGAGCAATTCCGATTCCACCTACAGCCGCAGCTAAGGCATCAGAAATATAATCTCCGTTCAAGTTCAAAGTAGCAATCACATCATATTCAGCAGGTCTTAATAAGATTTGCTGTAAGAAAGCATCTGCAATCACATCTTTAACGATGATTTCTTGATTCCCTTTCTTAACTTTGATTACTTGCCAAGGTCCACCGTCTAAATCTTCTGCACCATATTCGCTTTTAGCTAAGTCATATCCCCACTTTTTGAACATACCTTCCGTGAACTTCATGATGTTCCCTTTGTGTACTAAAGTGACAGATTTCTTTTTCTTTTCAATCGCATAATCAATCGCCGCCTTTACCAATCTTTCTGTACCTTCCTTAGAAACTGGCTTTACACCAATAGATGCGGTATCAGGGAAACGAATTCCTGTAACACCCATCTCGTCAATTAAGAAGGCCTTCATTTTATCATTCTCCGCAGTACCGTGTAAATATTCGATACCCGCATAAATATCTTCTGTGTTTTCACGGAAAATACACATATCAACCAATTTAGGTTGCTTTACTGGAGAAGGTACACCTCTATACCATTTTACAGGTCTAACACAAGCATACAAATCCAAACGCTGACGAATTGCCACGTTCAAAGAACGGAAACCACCACCAACTGGAGTCGTCAAAGGTCCTTTAATCGCTACTAAATGGTCAGCAATAGTATCAGTCGTTTCCTGTGGTAACCAATCACCTTTCTTTCTAGCATTTGCTTTTTCACCAGCAAAAACTTCTTTCCAATGGATTTTTCTTTTTCCACCGTATGCTTTTTCTACGGCTGCGTCAAATACTCTAACGGCTGAAGCCCAAATGTCTGGGCCGATTCCATCACCCTCGATGAATGGGATAATTGGATTGTCTGGAACTTGTAATTTCCCTCTTCTGGAAAGGGTGATTTTTTCTCCGCTCATATTTTTTATGAATTAGATATTAATTGATTAATTATTGGTTGATTTTCAGTAGTTAAGCCGAAATCGTGGGCAAAAGTAAGTATTTATTAAGTCTCTGTCAATTCCAGTTGCTTGATTCTAATTATTGGATAGCCTTAGTCAAATTTTGAACCGAACCAGTATCTAATAGTTAGTAACCAGTATCTAGTTCAATTTCGCCAAACTCTCTTCTAAAATAGCAATCTTGGCAACTGCATCTGCCTGCTTATTTCGCTCATTTTCAACGACTTTTGCAGGTGCATTATTTACGAATCGCTCGTTACTTAGTTTCTTATCAACTGAAACTAAGAAGCCTTTCATATAGTCTAATTCTTTACTAATTCGCTCTTTTTCTGCTGCTACGTCGATGGTTAAGTTTAATTCTACATAGAATTTTTCGGTACCAGAGATGAAATTGACCGTATTTTCAGGTTCTGCTTTCGTAAAGTCCAAACTTTCTAAAGCAGCCATTTTTTGCAATAATTCTTTCATCCCATCAATGTCAAAGAAACCTTTTGCACTCGCACTTTCTTGAACAAATGCTTTTAATGGCTCATAACTTTTCAATTGATTCTTCTGGCGAATCTCTCTGATTTTGGTAATGGTATCTTTAACCGTTTCAAAGTTTTTCAAGAAGGCAGCATCTACTTTTCCAGCTTTAGGATATTGACTCATCATACAATCCTCGCCATGCTTTCGGTCTTTCAATTGATGCCAAATTTCTTCAGTAACGAAAGGCATAATTGGATGTAAAACCGTCATCAAGGTTTCAAAAAAGTTGATAGCTTGATTATAAGTGGCTTTATCAATTGGCGAACCATAAGGAGGTTTGATAATTTCTAAGTACCAGCCACAGAAGTCACCAAAAATGAATTTGTATAAATCCATCGTTACTTCCGATAAACGGTAAGTTTTAAAGTTACTTTCAATATCAGTTAAAATGTTGGACAATCTTTGTTCCATCCATTTTGCCGCCAAGGCATTTACTTTTTCCAAATCTGGACTAACCGCTTTATCTGCAACTTCCCAACCTTTAATTAACTTGAGCGCATTCCACATCTTGGTACAAAAGGCAGCACCTTGTTCACATAATTTTTTATCAAACAATAAATCACCACCAGCAGGAGAACAAGACATCATACCAAATCTTACTCCGTCTGCGCCATAATCTTCTATTAATCCTAACGCATCAGGCGAATTACCGAGTGACTTACTCATTTTTCGACCCTGCTTATCACGAACCATTCCTGTAAAGTAAACATCTTTAAAAGGGAAAGTCCCTTTCCATTCATATCCTGCCATAACCATTCGAGCTACCCAGAAAAAGATAATATCCCATCCAGTTACTAAAACGCTAGTTGGATAATAATAGTCAACTTCACCACCGCTTTCCATGCCATCAAAAACACTAAAAGGCCATAGCCAAGACGAAAACCAAGTATCTAAGGCATCTTCATCTTGCTTTAAATCAGCTAATTTAACGTCCTTGCCAAATTTGGCTTGCGCTAATTTTAGGGCATCGTCCGCATTCGTCGCTACAAAAGTTTCTCCTTTGTAGTACCATGCAGGAATCTGATGACCCCACCATAACTGACGAGAGATACACCAATCTCGAATACCATCCATCCAAGTATGGTAGGTGTTTTTATATTTTTTTGGAAAAAATTCTATTTCATCCGTCATTACTGCTTCCAATGCAGGCGCAGCAATTTTTTTCATATCTACGTACCATTGCAGCGACAATTTAGGTTCAACAACTGCCCCCGTTCTTTCAGACCGACCGATACTTCCTTTATAAGGTTCTAGGCGAACTAAATGACCTGCTGTTTCCAAATCATTTTTAACTAAATCTCTAGCTTCAAAACGGTCAATACCAATATGAATTTGTGCTTTTTCGTTCAGCTTGCCGTCATCAGCGATGGTATCAATCACTTCTAATTTATGGCGTAAGCCAATTTCGTAATCATTCGGGTCATGGGCAGGCGTAACCTTTAAGGCGCCCGTTCCAAAATCCATTTCTACGTAATCATCAAAAATGATAGGAACCGACCGATTGATTAAGGGAACAATTGCTCGTTTACCTTTCAAGTGGGTATATCTAGGGTCTTCTGGATGAACCGCAATTGCCGTATCGCCCATGATAGTTTCAGGACGCTTCGTGGCGATTGTCAACCAATTATAGGCTTCCTCTTTTGCCGCATATTCAGCTTCCAATTTTTTGAGGAGATTGCTCAAAGAATGGTAAGAAGACTTAGCATAAGTACCTTTGCTTTTAGCATTGGGCTTATAGTATTTAACTTCCGCTTTAAGCTGTTTGATTTTTCGACTTAAACGATTTAATTCTGCTGATTCCTCCCCATTGTGGTCGATTTTATATCGAAGGTGATACAAAAACGAGTCTTCATCACTATGCAGAACCTCCTCGTTGGATAATACCGTTTGGGCTTGAGGGTCCCAATTGACCATTCTTAAACCTCTATATAATTTTCCTTTGTTATATAAGTCAACAAAAACCTTAATTACCTGCTTTGAACGAACCTCATCCATCGTGAAAGCAGTTCTATCCCAATCACAAGAAGCCCCCAATTTTCTTAACTGCATTAAAATCTTGCCACCGTACTCGTCTGTCCAATCCCAAGCGTGCTTTAGAAACGCTTCTCTAGTCAGGTCTCCTTTTTTGATTCCTTGTTCTCGGAGTTTTCGCACGACTTTTGCTTCTGTAGCAATAGAAGCGTGGTCTGTTCCGGGAACCCAACAGGCATTTTTCCCATCCATTCTAGCCTTTCTGATTAAGATATCTTGGATGGTATTGTTGAGCATGTGGCCCATGTGTAAGATACCTGTTACGTTTGGTGGAGGAATGACGACCGTGAATGCCTCTCGGTCATCAGGTTTAGAAGCAAAATATTTTTGCTCCATCCAATGAGGATACCATTTTTCCTCAGTTTCTTTGGCGTTGTATCTATCGGCTAATTTCATGGATACGATTTTTTTAAAATAAAGTGCGAAGATAGTATTTTTTGCTACTTACGCCAACCTTTTTTAGGGGGCTAAAAGCACTACACTTCAAAGTAGTTTTATGCTTAACGCTAGGGGAAAGTAAATGATTCCCTTCGGGTTATTTTATTGAATTATATATAAGTTTGTAAAAATTGTAGTAAGCACAGTTTTATCGATTTTTTAAAAATGCAACATAAATTATTCAAAGTCTCTATTTGTATATCACTGCTTCTACTGCTGTTAGAAGTTTATCGATGGTATTTGTGGAATATAGACCCAGATAGTTGGACGGTATGGAGATTTCTAATCGATAAAAAACATACGGGACTATTGTGGAATTTATTACTTGCGTGGATATCAGTCATTTTAGCTTGGTTTGTCTTAAAATCCAAGCATCGGATATTGACTAAATTTTTATCCTTAGTATGGGTATTATGGTTGCCTAATACTTTATATATGGTGACCGATTTGAAATACTTTAGAAGTGATGGTGGGACAAGTATTTTCCATGAAATTATCTTCTTTACCTTATTTGGCATCGTAGGTGTCTTACTATACATATTATCCGTCTATCTAGTTTTTCTGAAATATAGATTTAGTAAAAGGTGGTTGGGTATAATTACAGTATTAGCTATAATTGGGGTGATTATTGGTCGAGTCTTGAGATGGAATTCTTGGGATATATTTACAAATCCTGAAAAAATATTAACCTATTTTTTGAATTTGTTTTAAATATAAATCACCAATGACTAATACAGCCAATGGGATTAAAAAATGAGGCATCCTCATCACTGATTCATGCAACCATTGTAATAATACGTAATCCAACCATTCCCAATTAAAATTTGCCCAAATTCTCGCGATAGTCGTTCCAAATCCCCAAAAAACAGCGTAGCCCAGAAATAGTCTAGCCCATTTCCACGGTAAGAAAATACCCAAAGCCACCAGGAAATCTAAGATACCAGCAATCGTCAAAAAGGTCTTTGCTTCATCTTCTCCTATTTCTAAAATATTCATGGTCATCTCTGTAAATTGAACAGGAATAGGGTAGTAGCCGAGAGCATATAAACCATGACAAGTGAAGGTAAGTGCAATGGCTATTTTTAAAATTAAAACGAATTTTTCAGTAGGAAATAATTGTTTTTGAGCAATAGACCACCATAAAAATAAGGGACTCCCAAACTGTAAAGCATATTCAAAAAATTGACCTGCACTAAAAAATCGCTCTTTACAGTAGAGTAGAGCAAGCGTAACAAGACCCAACGCACCTAAAAGTAGGAAGTGATGAAAAAATCGAGGTAAATACTTGATAAATAAGGAAATAAAAGCACATAAGAGATATAAGATACCAAAGCATTTTATACTTAAACTTATATTATCATCTACTTCCATACTGGTAATATAGGTCTCCCAATCCATAGAAAACCATTGGTCAACAATACCACTCAGCAATGCCTCATCCCAAAGAAACGCCCGAAATGGTGCGTCCCAATAAAGGTGTTGCCAAGCACGTCCGAGGAAAACCGTAAATGCTGAAAGTTGTATAAGTATAAAAAAAAGAGTGCTTATTTTTTTATTTTCCAAGATGTATTGCTTGATTTCAAAACTATGCAGTTTTGAGAAAAGAGAGTAGAGAAAAGAGATTTGATTGAAAGTATACTGGAATATTTAGAGCTTTAAAAGCTAAATATTTTGCTTTTTAACCGATTAAGTATCTCTCTTCTCTATTCTCTCTTCTCTGCTCTCTGTTCTAGTTATTGTATGGTTTCCTTGATAAAGGTATTAGTCTATTCCCAATCCCATGCTACAATAGCCCATTCTTCTTCAGGAGTAGAGAAGATATTTATTGTCTCAAATCCTACTTTTTCATGGGCGCGCATAGAACGGGTATTTCTAGTAGCGATTTCAGTAATGATGCAATCAAAATGAGTAGACATTTCTACTTTCATCTTTTGGTATAAACCAGTAAAAACTCCTTGACCTCTAAAATTTTTGTCCACACAAACTTGTCCCATGACAAAATAAGGAGTCTTTTTTAGGGGTTTATCCTTATAAGTTAGTTGATTGATTTTATCAAACATGGGGGTTAAGACTGGCACCTGATTTCCAAATTCAGGTAGCATAACTAAAGTATAACCAATAACCTTTCCATCATGTTTCGCAATAACATGTTGGAATTTTTCATTCATCGCAGTTAGAATATCGGTATCATGGTGTACCGTGACAAAGCCTTGATCCTTAGCTTCGGAAGTAGAAATATTTTTTGGTAGGTTAATCCACTGTAGCTCAAGTATTTGCTTAATATCAGCTTGACCAACAGCAGTAGCATATTCTATCAATTTTTATAGGTTAAGTTTGAAAATAAAGGAAAAATAAGAAATCTTTTTGAAATTTAAACCTCCTCACTTCATAAACCTCCTCACTTCCACACCACACACCCTTTAACCTTTCCTTAATTTACAAATAGTATAAATTCAATTACCTTTGTGTGGCTTAAATCCCTATGAGCATAAGCTATTTTATCCAATAACTTTAAGGTAATTGACCTATATAAAAAAGTCATTTACCTGAGAGCTAAATTTTATTATGAAAAAAGTACCATTATTCTTCTTTTTTGCGCTATTTATTTCGTCTCTTTGCGCCCAAAATTTAACAAATAATATGGATTCAGTAAGTTACAGTGTTGGTGTATTAATCGCCAAGAACCTAAAACAACAAGGTATGGATGCGATTGATGCGCCTTCCATGGCAGCAGCAGTAGCAGATGTCTTTGAAGACAATGCCTTAAAAATTAGCCCAGAGCAAGCTAATACGATTTTCCAACAGTATATGAAGAAGCAATCTGAAAAAGTGAATGCGGATAAAATTGCTGCGGGAGCCCAATTTTTAGCAGAAAATGCTAAGAGAGCAGAAGTCGTTACTTTGCCAAGTGGGTTGCAATACGAAGTTTTAACGGCAGGAACAGGCGCTAAGCCTAATGCTAGTCAAAAAGTAACCGTTCATTATGAAGGTACATTGATTGACGGAACTGTGTTTGATAGTTCTTACAAAAGAGGTCAACCAGCTACTTTTGGTGTAACGCAAGTTATCCAAGGATGGGTAGAAGGGTTACAATTAATGGAAGAAGGAGCGAAGTGGAAATTGTATATTCCTTATGATTTGGCTTATGGGGAACGAGGTTCTCCACCATCAATTCAACCATTTTCTGCACTAATTTTTACCGTAGAATTAATTAGTATTGTAGGGGCTGAAGGAGGAAGGTAAATCAAAAATTAGCCTATTTTACTGTCAGAAGTCGGATAAGCAATCTGACTTCTGACAGTCTATAATAGTGGTCTAACGATTTCCATTCTTAGGTGCTTACCCAATAAAATCAATTTCGATTTGTTTCGGAATCGCTAATTTTAAAGTTCAAGTACAAGGGGTAAGTTCAAGTTCAAGATTCCCTCAAACTGGAGGTTTAAAGTTTAAGATTGAATTTTGTTCTTCAACTTGAACTGATAGGCTTCCACCTCAACTGCAATGCCCACCAGAGATGGTTGAAGATTTGAAATTGAAAATTGAATTTAAACTGTCTTAGACCTACTAATAGATGGTTTTATAGTTTTAGGCGAATTTTTTTTTTGGTAAGAATTAAAAAAACTGTCCCAGCGCATTTTAATTACGCCAACAACGGCTTCCTTGATAATGCCATTAGACATTTTAGAAATCCCTTCGATTCTATCGGTAAAAGTAATGGGTACTTCTGCTATTTTGTAGCCCAAAGTTCGGGCAGCATATTTCATTTCAATTTGAAAAGCATAGCCAATAAATCGAATTTTATCTAAGTCCAAATTTTCCAAAACCTCTCTACGATAGCACACAAAACCCGCCGTAGGGTCATTGACATTCATCCACGTAATCAATTTTACATACCAAGAAGCGCCATAAGAAAGAATTAATCTATCCCAAGGCCAATTCTCACATTTCCCTCCTTTAATATATCTAGACCCAACCGCTAAACCGTTTTCACCGTCCAAGCAAGCAGCTCTCAATTCGATTAGCTTTTTGGGTGGATGAGAGAAGTCTGCGTCCATTTCACAGATGAAATCGTATTTTTTTTCTAGACCAAACTTAAATCCACGGATATAGGCAGTCCCTAGTCCAAGTTTACCTTGACGTTCAATCAAGTGTAAGGAGTCAGGATATTGCACTTGCATCTCTTTTACAATCTTGGCAGTACCATCAGGAGAACCATCATCTACTATCAGCACATGAAAGGAGACCTGCAAAGAAAAAACAGCTAAAATGATATTAGCAATATTTTCTTTTTCATTATAAGTTGGAATGATTACTAAACTATCAGACAATCAAAGGGAATTTACAAATGGAACAAGCTATCAAGCAAAAGTCCATTTTGGTAATCAAAAAATACGTTTTATTTTTTTGTAATAAACAAAGAAATACAAAAGTATTAACATATCATATTGTTCGCTTTATTATTTACAAAAAACGAACCGATTCAATTAAATTGTATATCACAATCAATTTATTGTAAAAGTATCGATTTTAAAGATGTAAAAGGGCAAATAAAAAGTTAAGTAACGACGAAATAATAAGTCCGCCACCTGTCTGCCGGCAAAGGCAGGTTTGGAACTAAATATTTTGTGCCAAGACGAGGTATTTTTTGAAGGAATAGCATCGCTATTGCTGAAAAAAATAACATGAGCAAATGCTGTTTGCGAACCGCTTGCGGTTGGGTTGCCTTGGTGCAAAAGATTAGTGGCGAAATGATGGAGTTATTCTTTTGCCGTTGCTAATTCTACTTTCTCACCCCAAAAACTACTTCTAAGCACGTAGCATGGAGAAGTATACTTCTGAACCCGAAGGGACGGGCTGCCAAGTGCGTGATTTAGTAAGAACTGATTCTAAAGTCCCAAAGATAGAACTAAGTACAAATCATTTCTTTGCTATCTAGAAGAATACGGTTTTCCCCTAGAAAGGTTAAGCCAATTTGGTGATATTTTTGTAATGTTTAATATATAGATGGTGGATTAACTAGATCTAGTCCCTTTTTACACCTATTATTCGGTCTGAAATCCAACCATATATGTTAAGTAATGCGGATTGATTAATCGGGTAAAATTTTTAGCTTGAATTTTTTCGATAGTTTTCGCCAAAAAATCAATGCATAGCACCCGCTACGGATTTATTTTTTGGTAAAAAATAGCGGAAAAAGGCTGCTAAAAATT
>CALLVC010000425.1 GCA_938010785.1 uncultured Saprospiraceae bacterium | reverse complement strand
AGGTGGAGCTGCTTTACACAGCAATTTGGAATATCTAGGTAAAATTGATTACACCGAAGCAGAGCAAGAATTTGGTAAAAAAATCCAAAAAGCAACGGGGAAACCTGAAATTGGCATCACTTCTAAAATCGAACCTTTAGAAGACACCCAAGAACATCCGATGGGAGGGTCTACCGATGTCGGAGATGTTAGTTTTGTTGCACCAACCATTCGATTGAGTGCCACTACAGCACCTGATGGCACGCCTTGGCATAGCTGGGCAGTTGTAGCTTGTGGCGGCATGTCTATTGGGCATAAAGGCATGGCTTATGCAGCCAAAGCATTGTCTATGACCATGGTCGATTTATTTGAAAAACCTGCTTTGGTGGAAGAAGTGAAGAAAGAATATAAGGAGCGTTTAGGGGATTATGAGTATAAAGCAATGATTCCTGAGGGGCCGCCGCCTCTAAATACAGGGTATTAGCAGAAAAAATCATACATCATAGTTCAGAAATCATACATCATACATCTATCTAGAAATCAGAACTAGACAGGTTTATGATGTATGAATTCTAATGCCTGCCGACTGGTAGGCTGGTAAGATATATGATTGAAATGCTGAGTTAATTCCCATTTTATTAAGTTATATACTAACAAAAGGTGCTAAAAAACAATAAACTTCAAAAGTTAAAACCAACCATTCACATAACTTCTTCTCTCTATTATAAGTATTAAGGATAACTATTTAAAAGTTTGTCTAAAAAACAAAGTGAATCATGCTAAAGAAACCCATCTTTCTCCTCCTTTTTTCTCTTGTATCCACGCTCACTTATGCACAAATAGCGAAAAGAAATATAATCATTGAAGGTGGGACCAGTCTGCAATTTATTAACAGCAAAGCAGACGGACTTGGCGGCAGTAATTCCATTTCCGAAACGGTATTTGTCGCAACGCCTAAAATTACTTACTTCTTTTCCGATAGATTTGCTGCGGGAGGTGGGCTTACTGTAGGAAATATAGCTGGAACAGGTGGAAATTTTGGTGTTAATGGAAATGCTAGATTTTACTTAAATACAGATTCCCTTAGTGCGTGGTTTATAAAAGTAGAGGTAGATTATTTAAATGATAATGATTTTAATCAATTTTCAGTTGCAGCAGGCTTAGGTTGGGATATTTTCCTGTCTCCAAATGTAGCATTAGAAAGCTTTATAACCGTAGGTTTTACCGATTCTAATGAATTTATTACAAGTAGCAATACTCAGTTTTTATTAGGTACTGGATTAAAATTCTTTTTTGACCGATTTCCAGATGCATTTCCCGAAGATAGGAATGCAATTATTCGAAAAGGAAATAGATTTATGGGTATTACTTCTGGCTCTGTTCTTTTAAACAGAAGAAATAATGCAACGATTACTTCCATCAATCTGGCGCCTCAATTTGGAAAATTTGTCTCCGATAGATTACTTTTTGGTAGCATCGTTAATTTGTCTAATTTTGGTGCGGGAGGATTTAATAGATTTGGAGTAGAGGCTACTCCCTTTTTACGGTACTATTTAAACCCTGAAGGCAAAAAGTTTGTACCTTTTGGAGAAATTGGTGGAGGTGTTTCTTTTACCCATGTAAATGGAGATATTATTCCAAATGGCAATCTAACTCAAACAAATCCAGTAGTCCTAGCAGGTGTTGGCGTAGATTATTTTATCAGGTCAAATGTAGCCATTGAAATTAAAGCAAACTATCGGTATACTAAGGTACAAGACTTTATTAAACAAAATAATTTTGGGATAAATGTAGGTTTCAATTTTTTTATCGCATACTGAAAAATTGAAAATTGAAAACCCGCCAGCCTGACGGTTAGTCGGGCAGGTTATAAACTGAAAATTATGACAATACTCTATATACTAATCGCCACCTTAGCCATTATCCTTCTTGGAGCCTATTTATTTATCAATTCCGCCCCACCATTGCCAAGCAATGTAGAGGAAATGATTCAAGAAATAAAGGCCGAAGGTGTCCCAGAATTTATCAAAGGGAGAACAGGAGAAGCTAAAAATGGCGAGGTCAATATTTTTTACGAAGTTATTGAAAATCAAACCACTACCAAAGAAACGATTGTCTTAATCTGTGGGCATACCCAAATACTATTGGATTGGCCAGATTATTTTTACCAACCCTTAGTAGATGCAGGATATCGAGTTATTAGATTTGATAACCGAGGAGTCGGTAACTCAGATTGGCTGCCAAATTATGACAAAAAAAATCCCTTCACTTTAGAAGATATGGCAAAAGATGTCATCGCCATTTTAGACCAAGAAAATATTGAAAAGGCGCATATTATTGGCATGTCAATGGGCGGGATGATAGGACAACGACTGGCAATTAGTCATTCAGAACGGGTCTTATCATTGACTTCCATTATGTCCACCGGATATTTTTACGACCCCGCTTTAACGAATGTACCAAAGCTTTTTTATAAAAATTTAATAGCCGTCAGTTTAAAATATCCAATTGGGTCAAAAAAGCAATCGACTATGTTAAAATTAAACTTAGCGATTCGACAATTACAAGATGGCGAAGGCGATTATGAATTGGATAGAAAGTTGGTTTTACAAAGAGGTTATTATGAATTAAATAAACGGAGAGGCTATAATATTAAGGCTACAGACCAGCATTCTTTGGCGATTACCAAGTCGGGGTCTCGATATGAGGAATTAGGAAAAATTAAGGTCCCTACCCTAGTCATTCATGGCACCACAGACCCTTTGATAAAGTTTGAACATGCCCAAAAATATTCAAAGATGATTCCAAATGCAGCAACCTTATTTATTGAAGGAATGGGCCATGATTTACCAGATGTTCATACGCGTACAATGACCACTGCTATTTTAAAGAATTTAGCGAAAGTAAAAGTCGCAAACGGATAACACACAACACACACACAACTAAAAAGATATGAAATCCTACCTCACAGAAGAACACGAATTATTCCGTCAAAGCCTTAGAGCATTTATTGACAAAAAAAGCCAGAAATTGATAAATTAGCGCATGCTTAAAACGGTAAACGGTTCACAGTACACGGTGAACGGTTTCCCTATAAAATAATAATTAAGACTAAAATAAGGTTCCAAGCTTGACCGTGTACCGTCAACCGTGAACCATGAACCGTTCTTCAATGTCAAAAAAATTTCAAGCATTTAGAGTCAAAGAAGTCGCAGAAAAACAATTTGCTACTTCCATAGAAAGTTTGTCAACAGATGATTTACCAGCAGGTGATGTATTAATCAAAGTGCATTATTCCAGTTTAAATTTTAAAGACGCTTTGTCTGCAAGTGGAAATAAGGGGGTTACTAGAAAATTCCCGCATACGCCTGGGATTGATGCCGCTGGTGAAGTCGTAGAATCTTCAAATACGGCTTTCAAAAAAGGAGATAAGGTACTTGTTACTGGCTTTGATTTAGGGATGAATACATGGGGCGGCATGGCAGAATATATCCGAGTGCCAGCCGAATGGGTAGTTGCTTTACCAGATGGATTAGGATTGCGTGAAAGCATGGTTTATGGAACGGCTGGTTTAACCGCGGGGCTTTCTGTTTATCAACTCATCAATCAAGGTATTAATCCTGATATGGGCAAAATTGTGGTTACTGGTGCAAGTGGAGGAGTAGGAAGTATGGCAGTTGCTATTTTAGGTAAATTAGGATTTGAAGTAGTAGCAGTTACAGGAAAAGAAAGTGCTCATGATTTATTAAAATCAATGGGTGCAAAGGAGTGTGTGGGTCGAGACACTTTAAATGATGAATCAAAGCGCCCACTTTTAAAACCCTTATACGCAGGAGCGATTGATACCGTCGGCGGGAATATGTTGGCGACCATTTTAAAAAGTTTGCAATATAATGGTGTAGCGACTTGCTGTGGATTAGTGAATTCCCCTTCTTTAAATACCTCCGTTTTTCCTTTCATTTTAAAAGGTGTTCGCTTAATTGGTATTGACTCTGTGGAATGTGATATTGATTTAAGAAAAGTGATATGGAATAATTTTGCCAGTGACTGGAAAATAGATTATCCAGAAGGCTTGATAGAAGAAGTAAAATTAGAAGGATTAGCGGATAAAATCGCTAGTATTTTGAAAGGGCAAATTGCAGGGCGAGTAGTAGTCAGTCTTTAGAATATGTCATTTTCAGAACAGCTAAGTCCATATACCAAAGAAAGATACCGTAGGTACCAAATATAGGTAAGACAACAGACCTACAAAACGAAGCGCTAAGCGTGCCGTAGGTACGCAATATGGGTTTGAACATCATGTTACATACCTATGCATGGCAAAAAATAAGGATGACAAGCATAGTTATAAGCTAAATAATAGAAAATGGGATAAAACAAATAAAATTATGAGCGGGTGTATTTCAATCTATCGCTTAAGCTTGGAGAGTACTTCCAGAACTTGGAGTTCTGGAAGCACTAAGTGCGACAAATTGAAATACACCCGACTTTACTTATGAAACAACCCCATTTGGGACTACGACCCTTTTAGGAAACTAAAGAAGCCACCACTTTTCTTTTCTGGCTTTTTCATTGCCGCCGTCGCTGCCAATTCTTCTTCTGTTGGTTTAATTTTCCAAGTTCCACCACAGTCACTGCATGAATTAGGCAATTCCTCCATAGGTGTGTTCAAAAGCGCACCTATTGGTGTAACCCTATTATCACAGTTAATACACTTCTTAGCATTAGGAAAAGGGTCTGCTTGAATTAATTTACCATGAGGTCCACGAATATTACCGCCTTTAACCATTTGATAATTTTTAGCGTCTCTTAGACCAAAAAAATATTTATCCGTACCTTCAATCCAAAAGGCACCTAAGACTAAGTTGCGATTGTTACTCATAATATTTTGTTTTTAACTGACTGAAATTAAAGTGTATTATTTTACATAACTGATAATAAAGGTAACAAAATTTGCAAAAAGACCTAATTTTAAATAAAAAATTGGAATCAATCTGTTAGTGAATACCGTGTAACAAAACAAAATGGAAAAACTATCCTTAAAAACGAAAACCTTCTATGGACTAGGCTTAGCTTCTAGAGGCATCAAAGATGGCTTATTTCAACTATTCTTAGTGCTGTATTTTAGTCAAATCCTAGGATTAGATGCCAGACTTGCAGGGCTATCCTCGCTGATTGCGCTTAGTTTTGATGCTATTTCAGACCCTGTGGTAGGTATTATTTCTGATAAATGGAAGTCTAAAAACTGGGGACGCCGACACCCTTTTATGTTGGCATCTGCACTACCTTTTGGGATATTTATCTATGTTTTATTCGCTCCTCCTGCAAGCCTATCACAAATGGGCTTATTCTGGTGGTTAACTGGTTTTGGTATATTAGTGAGATTATCTATGACTTTTTTTGTTGTCCCCTATATTTCGTTGGGCGCAGAATTAAGTAAAGATTACAAGGAAAGGACTACTATTACCGCCAGTCGATTAATGTTTGCAGCCATCCTCTCCCCAGTGGTCATGATAATAGGCTATGTCTATTTTTTAACCCCAAGTGAGGCTTATCCAAATGGCGCATTAAATAGGGCTAATTATCCAAATTTTATTCTACTGTGTTCCATTTTGATTGTGCTGTTTATAGTGATAAGTACTTTAATGACAAGAGATACGATTCCCAATTTACCACAACCATCTGCCCAACAAAACCGACTAAAAACGAGTCAATTGCTAAGCAGTGTAAAAGCGGCCTTCAAAATGCCATCTTTTAGAAGTTTGGTCTTTTTTACCATGTTTCTATATGTTGGTATAGGGATTGGGGTTATCCTTTCTCCTTATTTTAGCATCTATTTTTTTGAATTTACGACTATAGAAATGGCTATCTTACCAATTAGTTCCGCTATCGGTGGGGTATTAGCAATGGCCATTGCTCCGAATCTAGGAGATAAATTGGATAAAAAAACAGCAGCTATTTGGGGAACAGTTTTAGCAGGCATTTTCTTTACGAGTCCATTTAGTTTAAGTCTAATGGGTGTGTTTCCTGAACCAAATTCTGAGTCTCTTTTATTAATCTATGTGATTACCCTCATAATTGCTTATGCTTCCTTATGGGTAACATTCAGTCTTGGTGCATCAATGATGGCAGATGTGGTAGACGAATTTGAATTGCAATCAGGAAACAGGCAGGAAGGCTTATTTTTTTCCAGTATGTCTTTTTCTCACAAAATGACCACAGGCGTAGGTACTTTGATAGCGGGCTTTTTATTGTCATGGATACAATTTCCAGAACAAACCAATTTAGCTGATGTACCTCCCGCCGCTATTGAAGGATTAGGTTATATTGGCGGTCCATTTTTATTCATTTTTTATATGGGTGCTATTGTTTTTCTGTTCTTTTATCCAATAACTAAAGAACGTTACCAAGAGATTCGAGCTGGATTGGATGAGGGAAATTAGAAATTTAAAATTCTAAACCCGCCTGACTGCGCTGCGGGCAAGTCTAAAAGTGAAA
>CALLVC010000424.1 GCA_938010785.1 uncultured Saprospiraceae bacterium | reverse complement strand
CTTTTAGAAGGATTAGTAGATGCTATTCGTTTATTCACCAAATATCTATCTATTTGAGACATTTGGTCGGCATAGGTATTGCCACATACACCTCTCAATTCTTGCGCCTGAACGGTCATTATATTGGCAATAAAAAATAATACTAGTAAAGTAAATCTTTGCATTAGTGTAATTTAAAATAAATGAGGGTATTATTAGGACTTCTCTAATCTTCCTATCGGTTTTAAATAGGAAAGCCATTATTATTAGGTACTTTCTAGAGAATAAACGGATGCTCGGTAGTGGAAGTTTTAGCAAAGGTAAGAAAATCGTTCTTTGTCTTTGTCAAAGTTTTCTACTTTGTCGGAAATATAACCAAATATGGGTAGGAAGTGCCAATGGAAGACAATTTGCTAGTTGTAATTTTCAATATATAGCCTCGGCTATTAGTTAGGCTACCTTTTCTTTTTTAAGGCTCTTTGAAAAATGGTATAGCTTAGGTTAAGGCTGTAATGGTAGTTACGTAAAAACGCTACATCTTGAGCAGCAAGCGGAACATTATCAATAGGGTCAAATTCATTATTTTTATAAAATTTCTTTACGCTAAAAGTATACCTCCCATTTATTGCAAAACCATTTTTCCAAGTGTGCCCAAACCCTAATAGGATGGATAGGTCATCCTTACCAAAATCTGCTGCAATCTCTTCATAAGAAAAATTAACTTGAGGGTTGGTTATTCTTTCGGTAACCTTTGTGTTTATCAACCTAGAATAAACACCTCCTGCTTCAACGTGCCATGTACTGGCTAAGTCTTTCAACAACCATTTAAAATACATCGGAGCATCTACATAGGTTAAATCAATAATTCTATCTTTCGTTGGACTGGCGGCAAACTGGAAATCTGCTGAAAAAATTTTACTCCCCTTTTTACTATATAACATTTCAATATTAAAATCTAGTTGAGAAGTAATTCTCGCAATGCCTCTTATTCCAGTCATTAATCCGACTTTATCAAAACCTGCTTGGAAGTCTCCATCCATCTGTGCATTATTAAATCCTATAAGTACCCCAGCACTAAAACGTTCAGAATCAGCTATATTTTTGCTGTACTTATCTTGAGCATATACTGACTGAATACAAAATATACAAATGTTTATCAAACTTAATATAGAAAGGACTTTTTTCATGATATTAACCTTATTGGATGATGGAAGTCTTTAGCTGCTACTATCAACCTGAATAGTGTAATTATTAAAAATTTGGTTGCTTCTATTAGTGTCGAAAAGGTAGGAAATTTATAGAGACTACAATAAAAAAGAGCCTCATTTAACACAATGAAGCTCTTTTTTATTATTTATATGTCGGCGGAAGATTATTTCCCACCGTCTAATTCATCTTGTAAAGCATTTAGCTCGTCAAATTTGCCTGCTGCTGCTAAACCTGCTTGCTTAGGCCATGAACCAGGATTGTGCATCTGGTATCTTGGTCCTGCTGCTACAAGGATTTCCTTAATAGCTTCTGGTGTAGCTGCTGCAACTTTTGCCCATGTATCTAAACCACCTTCTGCTAATAAACCAGCAATCTTCGGTCCTACGCCTTCAATGATTTTTAAATCATCTTGCTTAACACCTTTTGGTAAAGCTACTGCTGCACCTACTGTCGCTGCACTTGCCGCTGCCGCTTTTGCTGCTGCATCCGCTGCTGAAGTATCTGCTAAAGCTACTGGAGCCGCTACTTTTGCTTTTGGTGCTGCCTTAGGCGCTGCTTTTTTCTTAGGCTTTACTTTTGCAACTGTTTCTTGTACTGCATCAAATGGAGTGATGTCAACAAACGTTCTATTATATTTACGCTTACGGAAAGAAACGATTCCATCAACTTTTGCATGGACCGTAAAATCTTTTCCTAAGTAAGTATTCAACCCAGCGTGAAATCTAGTTCCTCTTTGGCGAATAATAATATTTCCTGCTCTTGCTGTTTGCCCACCGAATAACTTGACCCCTAGTCTTTTACTAATACTATCACGTCCGTTATCCGTACTACTGGCGGCTTTTTTATGTGCCATGATTTTTATTTTTAGCAATTTCGATTATCAAAATCGAGATTGTAAGTTTTAAAGGAATAAATTGATTATCAAAAATTATCCGATTGAATCAATCTTTATCTTAGTAAAGCTTTGGCGGTGACCGTTTTTCTTTCGGTATCCTTTTCTTCTTTTCTTCTTGAAGATAATTACTTTATCTCCTTTCTGATGGCCTAAAACTGTAGCTTTTACACTAGTTCCAGACACTGTTGGTGCGCCAACGGTTACTGCACCGTCGTTATTGAGAAGTAAGACATCTGAGAAACTCACATTATCTCCTTCGTTGGCGGCTAACTGGTGGACAAAGATTTCTTGATCTTTCTCAACTTTGAACTGCTGACCAGCTATCGTCACAATTGCAAACATGTCAATGAATTTTTAATTAAATAAATCTGCTTTTTTCTAAGCGGCTGCAAAGATAGTTGTTTATTCTAAATTACGCAAGGGGAAGTTGGAGGCGGAAGGGCGGAGGGGCGGAAAGGTGGAGGGGCGAGGCTATTTGGACCTAAATCACACCTAAAACTAGCCTGTAACCAAAATTCATTTAAACGATAAATATCAGGTGAATATAAATTTAATTGATGGTTTACCGAAAATTTCCATACCCCTCTCTGCCCCTCAGCCTCTCCGCCCTTTCGCCCCTCAGCCTTACACCCTATACCTTCACAAATATCTTCTTTTGATACATAAAATAGGCAACGACCCAATGCATAAAAACATAGAATAGTGCAAACAAAAAGGAGCCCCATTCATTATTTCCAGCAATAGCCGCAAATACATTTTCATACAAGCCTTTATATCCACTAACTACTTCCCCGCCCTTGCCGGTCGTTTTTATCCAGAATAATATTTTCACAGAAATGCTTGATAAAGCATAAATAAACAATGGATTCAAACCAAAGACAACAAAGGGTTGTGCCCATTTTGACCGTCCCTTAACATCCATTATATAAAGACTAAAAGCCAGTATTATCATCCCTAGTCCACAAGTATGCAACACATAAGAACTAGACCAAATTGGTTTGTTGATTGGAAAAAATGGATGCCATAAATACGCCAAAAGCATCAAAGGAAATCCATATAGCATTAACTGAAAGACTGCATCCTTCTTATTTTTATTATCACTGATTAATTTTCCTGACAGAAATCCAATGATGACGTTCCCCACCGAAGGCAAAGTGCTTAATAAACCTTCTGGGTCAAAGGCGATATTATTCCCCGTTTTGTCCACATAACCATGATACATATGGGAGTCACCTAATACCGCTAAATCTACAACTCTTTGAAAATTTCCCTCTAAAGTCAAATCTCCGAAGCCAATCATTATTAGCCAATATCCCACTAAAATAGCTACCAACGCATAGATTAAAGCCTTCCCTTTGAATAATAAACAGACAAAGGCGCCGATACCAAAGGCTAAGGCAATACGTTGTAATACGCCTAATATTCTCAACTCATTTCCTTGTAAGGTAAATAGGAATAAGCCTATCAACATAACCAAACTTAGCCATTCTAAATTTCTTAAAAGTCCTGCGGTGACTTTATCTTTCCACCACGGCATGGTTAGCCAAATGGTCAGAAATATACCAAATACCACTTTCCAAGCGATGTGATGTTCTGCAATTTTGTGAGGAAAAGCATTTAATAATAGTCCGACTAAAAAGATCGCTGCTGTTCGCTTCAATATTTTCTCTGCACTTCGGTTGGTTAATTCATGATTGTATCTTTTAAAAGAAAAATACATTGATACCCCAACTATAAATAAGAAAAATGGAAAGACTAAATCGGTTGGTGTCCACCCATCCCAAAGGGCATGGCGTAAAGGTGGAAAAACATGATTCCAGGTGCCGGGTGTGTTGACCAAAATCATCAGGGCAATGGTCATCCCACGAAAGGCATCGAGGGCCGTGAGTCGTTTTGTCATTTTAGTATGGTTTGTTTTGAATGCTTATTAATCAAAGGTTAAACATACAAAAAAGGATTTTACTTTTACGCTAAGTTTCTAATAATTAAAGGGTTTTCTTATAAAAATAGGGCGGACGAAAAGTCGTTTTTATAATATGTAATTGACTGATAAAAGTTAAAAACTGCTGAAATATTGGTTTGAAGATGCAATACATAGCCGTCAGGGTAAAAGAAAGAGATACGCTGAAAGTATCGCTTTCTAGGCTCCCCTAGCAGGAGATACTTTCAAAGTATCTCCTGCTTTTCGGTCAATAATCACTTAGCCTGACGGCTATGGATGCAATCTTCAAACATC
>CALLVC010000423.1 GCA_938010785.1 uncultured Saprospiraceae bacterium | reverse complement strand
ACAAATGTTTTTTAGAAAAAAATAGAATCGATAAATTATGTCAAATAACCTATTAGCAGGCAAAAAAGGAATTATTTTCGGTGCATTAGATGACCAATCCATAGCATGGAAAGTAGCAGAAAGATGTGTAGCAGAAGGTGCACAAATCGTTTTAACGAATGCCCCAGTTGCCCTACGATTTGGAAAATTACAAGAACTAGGCAAAAAATTGAACGCAGAAGTTATTGGTGCAGATGCAACGAGTATGGAAGACTTAGAAAATCTATTTACCAAATCTATGGAAATATTCGGAGGTAAAGTGGACTTCGTCTTGCACTCTATCGGTATGTCCATAAACGTTAGAAAAAAGAAGGAATACACCAATTTGAAACACGATTGGATGCATAAGACTTTTGACATCTCTGCCATGTCCTTTCATAGAGTCATGCAGGTAATGTGGAAATTAGATGCCATCAAAGATTGGGGGTCAATACTAGCCTTGACTTATATAGCGGCGCAAAGAACATTTCCAGACTATAATGAAATGGCTGAATCTAAAGCATTATTAGAATCTTATGCTAGAAGTTTTGGTTACCACTTTGGGACGGCTAAAAAAGTTAGGGTAAACACTATTTCCCAATCACCGACTTGGACCACTGCGGGTAGCGGTGTAAAAGGATTTGATAAGTTCTTTGGCTATGCAGATAAAATGTCTCCATTAGGAAATGCCTCCGCTGAAGCTTGTGCGGATTATTGCATCAGTATGTTTTCAGATTTAACAAAAATGGTGACAATGCAAAACCTATTTCATGATGGAGGATTTTCATCGATGGGGATGAACCCCGCAATATTGGAAGAGTAATAGCCAGAAATTCATAACGAACAGAATAAATCAACAAAAGAGGGTTCAATATTTTATCATATTGAACCCTCTTTTTATTTAAAAAAAAAAAAATTTCTTTTGTCACAAAAGTAGGCGATTTAACAAAAATGGGTGAAGTTTAAAATACATTTATTTTGTTTAAGATTCTAGCACTTTTATTAAAAGTAATGCCTATGAATCGGTTTTTAAGTTAAACAAAGACAGAAAAACCGTCTAATATGATTTAAGAAAAATGTTAAATGTCAAGTTTAAAAAAATTTAAATGATTGAATTTTCCGTCACATAACTTTTTAAAAAAAATATCAAAAAATAAACTTGGCAAGCGATTTGTTACTAGAGTAATAGCCTTTAATGATTCTCTCTATTGCGGTAAAGTCTTCTCTATTTATTAGGAAGACTTTACTTTTTTTTTGTCCGCTTCTTAGATGCTTGTCCTTTTTCACTTGCCTCCTTACTCTTTTTTAATTTTAAATCATCCAATCGCTTAATGACCTTATCATATATGCCAACCAGCTTTTCTGCATCTCTTTTTAATATAATATAATCCAACTCAAAAACCTCAGCAGGCACTTCGTGAATTTCTAATATTTGATTGAGGTAAACAACAGACATACTATCGCGGTAACTCAATGATAAATGTTGAGTAGCAGATTCTGAAAGATGTAAATCAGTTAAGATTTTAATCAACTGCTCATCTGTTAATTTATAAGTAAATTCTTCCTTTTCAGTACATCCCAAAAAACAAATTAAAAAAGATAACGGGTAAAGAATCCATTTTCTAATCTTCATTATTGATATCCGTATTTTCCTATTTTATTAATACTTGTAAAAATAGCTTAATTCTAAATTATTCCTATTATTTTTGGCAAACGATAACCTTTAAGTAACAAAAGCATCAATATCAATTATGAACCAATCTCCTACCATCACTCCTAATTTCATTAATGGTCGCTTAAGCAATGGACAAGAAAGGCATTTGGAGGTAATCAGTCCTGTTGATGGTCGTATTTTATCTAAGGTTGTGTTATCAGATTCATCCGATTTAAATGTAGCAGTGAACAAAGCACAGAAAGCCTTTCCTAATTGGTCTCAAAAAACACTCAAGGAACGAGTACAAGTGTTTTATAATTTTAGACAATTACTAATTGACCATTTAGAAGAATTGGGACAACTGATTCATCTAGAAAATGGAAAAACGCTAGGAGAGGCTAAGGCAGAAGTCATGAAAGGAATAGAATTGACAGAATTTGCCTGCTCCCTTCCTCAATTTATCAATGATGAAATTCAAATAGTAAGTCAAGGTATTGAATGCAGAACGACGCATGTACCATTAGGTATTGTCGCCTCTATCTCTCCGTTTAATTTTCCAGCTATGGTCCCACTTTGGACCATTCCTAATGCCTTAGCATTGGGCAATTGCATGATATTAAAACCATCTGAAAAAACACCTATGGCTGCTATAAAAATTGCAGAACTATTAAGCAAAGCAGGCTTACCCGATGGCGTTTTTAATGTGGTCAATGGAGATAAAGAAATCGTTGAAGCTATTTGCGACCATCCTGATATTCTAGCTGTTTCCTTTGTCGGTTCGACCCAAGTTGCCAAAATTGTTTATAAAAGAGCAACTAGCAATCTAAAGAGATGCATGGCGATGGGCGGTGCCAAAAATCATTTGATAGTTTTACCAGATGCTCATTTGGATATGGCGGCAAATATTGTAGCCTCTATGGCAGGTTGTGCAGGTCAACGTTGTATGGCGGCTTCGGCAATGGTAGCAGTTGGTAATACAGATAAAATCATTAAGCAAATCTGCGAAGAAGCAAAAAATTGGGAAGCTGGAAATAATTTGGGTGCAGTAATTTCAATGGAAGCCAAACAAAGAATTGAAAGTTACATTACAGAAGCGGTGGAAAAAGGTGCCAAATTATTAGTAGACGGAAGAAATACCAAACCCAAAGGGTTCGAAAATGGGTCCTATGTCGGGGTAACTATTTTAGATGAGGTAAGACCAGATATGAAAATTGCCAAAGAAGAAGTCTTTGGTCCAGTATTGGTGATTATGAGAACAAACGACATTGATGAGGCAATTAAAATAGAAAATGCTTCTAATTATGGTAATGCTTCCTCTGTTTTCACACAAAATGGTAGCTTAGCTAACTACATCATGGATAGGGTAAGTGCTGGGATGGTTGGGGTAAATGTTGGAGTTCCAGTACCAAGAGAACCTTTTTCTTTTGGAGGATGGAACGAAAGTCGATTTGGGGTAAACGATATAACAGGGAAAAGTTCTATCTCCTTTTGGACTAAAATTAAAAAACGAACGACTAAGTGGAATGCAGAGGATTGGAGGGATTGGATGTCTTAGCAGTTGGCAGTTGGCAGTTGGCAGTTGGCAGTTGGCAGTTGGCAGTTGGCAGTTGGCAGTTGGCAGTTGGCAGTTAATATATTGGGTAAAGGTTAATAGGTTTCA
>CALLVC010000422.1 GCA_938010785.1 uncultured Saprospiraceae bacterium | reverse complement strand
TTAATAGACTTGTTACCCTTTAAATTATAACCATCTGAAAATATCTTTTTCCGCTATTTTCCCTTAAAAATTTCTTCAATAGAAGGACTATTCAACAAATTTTTAAAGAAAACTATCGAAAAAATCTAAACCTGCCTGCCGGCGGC
Source organism: uncultured Saprospiraceae bacterium (assembly GCA_938010785.1). Lineage (GTDB taxonomy): Bacteria > Bacteroidota > Bacteroidia > Chitinophagales > Saprospiraceae > JAFMDF01. Next base: position 14,618 of record CALLVC010000422.1, on the reverse strand, counting down.
AGGTTTCATATGGTCATTTTCAAAGGGTAACAAGTCTAATAAGAAATACAACTAAAATGTAGTTAAGAAGCCTTCAATGCAATATCATTGAAGGCTTTTTATATATAATATAAGATAGCTTGGGGAGCGTAAAAAAAAAGCGGTACTTTTACTATAATTCAAATATGTGTTTATTTTTTTTAAAAAAAACTACAAAAAGTTTTGTAATCCTAAACAAATCCTTTACTTTTGTAGAAGTGAAATCAAATAGATGATTTTTACTAGCTCTTTAAACAAATTTAATAAGCCTTAAAATATTGCTGATAATGTCAAAAGAAAGAGAAAATAAACTAAAAGCCCTTCAACTAACAGTTGATAGATTGGAAAAGACCTATGGAAAAGGAACGGTAATGAGACTTGGAGACAAACAAGTTGTACAAGTTGAAACAATTTCTTCAGGTTCTTTAGGATTAGATATTGCCTTAGGTGTGCAAGGTTTTCCTAAAGGAAGAGTTGTAGAGATATACGGACCAGAATCGTCTGGTAAAACAACACTAGCCATTCATGCAATAGCAGAGGCGCAAAAGCAAGGCGGCATCGCAGCTTTCGTTGATGCGGAGCACGCATTTGACCGTTTTTATGCAGAGAAATTAGGAGTGGATGTAGATAATTTATTGATTGCTCAACCAGATAATGGAGAGCAAGCACTAGAAATTACAGAGAACTTAATTCGCTCAGGCGCGATTGATATTATAGTAGTGGATTCAGTTGCTGCTTTAGTACCAAAGGCAGAGATTGAAGGAGAAATGGGAGATTCTAAAATGGGTTTACAAGCTCGTTTGATGTCTCAAGCACTTAGAAAATTAACTGCAATCATTGGTAAAGCCAACACTTGTTGTATATTCATTAACCAATTAAGAGAGAAGATTGGGGTGATGTTCGGTAATCCAGAAACAACAACTGGTGGTAATGCCTTGAAATTCTACGCTTCTGTTCGTTTAGATATCAGAAGAAGTGGAGCAGCTATTAAGGATAAAGAAGGAAATGTAGTAGCGAATCACGTAAAAGTGAAAGTGAAGAAAAATAAATTAGCACCTCCATTTAGAGAAGCAGAATTTGATATTACTTATGGAAAGGGAATTTCCAAAGTAGGAGAGATTGTGGATTTAGGAGTAGAGCATGATATTATTAAGAAGAGTGGTTCTTGGTATGCTTATAACGATGCAAAAATTGCGCAAGGTCGAGAAGCAGCAAAACGATTCATGGAAGATAATCCAGAAGTAGCGTTAGAGATTGAACAAAAAATCAAAGCTGCAATTTTAGATTTGGATATGGAAGAAGAAGTAGTAGTAGTAACTCCAGAAGTTGCGGTAGAAGAAGAAGCATAGTTCAGTCAGCAGTTTGTAGGAGGCAGTCAGCAGTGTGTAGTAAAAGCTGTTGTTGTATTATCACTAAATAAAAAAGCTCAAACAAATTAATTTTTGTTTGAGCTTTTTATTTCTAGTTTACTCACCACTAACAATTCACCACTAGATTTATCTAAACCATAGCTCGTTTTTGTTTTAAAATATCTGCAAACAGCCCTTCATTCAAGGCATTCATAGCATCAACTTTATATTTAGAATCAACTAATATAGAAATATTACTACGACTACCACCCGAAGAAATCATTCTTAAAGGAATCTCTTTAAGCGTATTGATAACTTTAGCTGCAATTCCTGCTTCTGTGTGTTTAAACTCTCCAGCCACGCAAATAATCGTCTGTTCGGAGTCTATCTCTACGGTTGCAAAAGATTTGAGTGCTTTTACAATAGGCTTTAATTTTGATGCATCATCAATGGTCAAAGAAACGGCTACTTCAGAAGTTGTAATCATATCAATAGAAGTTTGATAATCTTCAAAAACTTCAAAAATCTTTTTCAAGAAGCCATAAGCATTCAGCATTCGAGAAGATTTAATTTTAATAGCAGTAATCCCATCTTTAGCGGCAATAGCTTTTACTCTTTGAGGCGTAGAAGTAACAATTTCAGAAATGACGGTTCCTTTAGCTTCAGGTTCCATGGTATTTAATAGTTTTACCGGAACACCAGATTTTTGAGCGGGTAAAACGCACGAAGGGTGTAATATTTTTGCACCGAAATAAGCCAATTCAGCCGCCTCGTCAAATGATAATTCGTGAATAGGGAAAGTATCTTTAACAACTCTGGGATCGGTATTATGCATCCCATCAATATCTGTCCAGATTTGAATTTCGGTAGCAGGAATAGCACCTCCAATCAAAGTAGCTGTATAATCACTACCACCTCTTCTAAGGTTATCAATTTCTCCTGCGTCATTCATACAGATATATCCTTGAGTAATGTAAACCTGATGTTTACCCGCTTTAACGAGTGTTTTTCTAATTTTTTTGGCTATAAATTTTAAATCAGGTTCTCCTTTAGTTGTTTTCATAAAATCTAAAGCAGGGATAAGCGTAGCATTTAACCCAATTTCTTGCACATAGTACAAGAATAAGTGGGTAGAAATCAATTCTCCTTGAGCTAAGATAATTTTAGCATCAGCGTCACTAAATTTTTTAGACTTGAAAGAACGTAATAAAGTAAAAACTTCGTTGATTAATTTTTGCGCCTTTTTTATAGAAGCATTATTATCATAAAGATTTTGAATAAAAGGATGATATTTAGCTTCTAATTTATCAATAAGTTTATGAGCTGCTTTTTTTCCTTCTTTTTTGTAGGCAGTATGTATTTCTACTAAACTATTCGTAGTACCAGAGACAGCTGATAAAACGACCACTTTTTCAACACCGTCATTAATGAGTTGGGCGATAGCATGCATGCGTTCTGGCTTCCCGACAGATGTTCCTCCAAATTTTAATACTCGCATTTTAAATTTTAATTAGACAATTCAAGGTGTGGAAAAGCACAGGGGAGTCAGTAGACTATCCCGATTATCCGCAACTTGGGTTAAATAATAGAATTACCTAATTTGGTTTGGTTGGTTTAGAAATGATAAAAAATAGTTACCATGTTTTTCAAATGATTTACTTTTTCAATGGGTTGAAAAGCTATAGAAAAAAGAATCAATTGAAAAACTCAAATAGTAACTATTTTTTATCTATAATTTATGTAAAACCAAAAGACCCGAACTTTTAAGAAGCTCGGGTCTTTTGGTGTATAGATTAGTGAAAACAAATACAAAAATCTCCCGATGCTATGGTTGCTTCGTATATTTAATTTTTTTGTATGTACGTTTTTTATAAATCATAATGCAAAGATAATCGTATTTTAATTAAACCCAAATACAAAAGCGCTGATAGCTTTAAAATGAAGGCGTTTAAAACTATTTTATAGTAAAAACAGTAATATTGTTGTATGAAATACGAATGGTTACTATTTGATTTGGACGATACGATATTAGATTTTGATACTTCGGAACATTATGCGCTTGAGCGCACGTTGCTCCAATTAGGTATTGTCTATGAGCCCAAGCATTTAGGTATTTACGAAAAAATTAATCGTAGGTGTTGGGATGAATTTGAGGCAGGGAATTTGCCACAGGCAGCTATAAATGAAACGAGATTTAGTAAATTTTTAGCCGCTTTGAATTTACCTACAGTTGATGCTGTTGCAACTGGCAAATATTATCTAGAACAATTATCTGAAAAAGCAGCTTTTATGGATGGAGCGGAGTTGTTGCTGGAATCTCATTATGAGCAATATAAACTAGGGATTGTAACAAATGGCCTCAAGGAAGTGCAGCGACCTAAATTGGAAAAGCATAACCTGACACGCTATTTTGAGATAATTGTAGTATCAGATGAGATAGGCGTTTCCAAACCCAATACTGAATTTTTTGATTATGCCTTTAGGGAAATGAAATTTCCACCAAAAGAAAAAGTCTTAATAATAGGAGACAGTCTTAATTCTGATATCAAAGGAGGTCATAATTATGGCATTGATACTTGTTGGTATAACCCGAATGAGAAGGAAAATAAGACGAATATAAAACCAACCTATGAAATAAATCATTTAAAGGAGTTAAATGAACTTAAAATAATATAACCTGACATTAAACTATCTAGAAGGAGAGTTGGTTTGTAGAAAATATGAAACTTTTTTTTAAAATTATTCTATTTTTAAAATATGATACAACATAGGCTTATCCAGCTTTTATTAATTCCTTTTTCCTTGCTATACGGTTTGGGGATTAGTCTACGTAACATTGCCTATAAGTATGGTCTTTTAAAAGGAGTGGGATTTAATATACCACTTATTTCCGTTGGAAATTTAACCATTGGAGGGGCAGGAAAAACGCCCCATATAGAATACTTGATTCGATTATTGAAAGACTATATTAATGTAGCCACTTTAAGTAGAGGATATGGAAGAAAGACCAAAGGATTTTTATTAGTCAATCCAAACGATTCATCAGAAGCAGTAGGAGATGAACCTCTTCAATTTAAACGAAAGTTTCCAGATATTTTAGTGTCAGTGAGTGAAAATCGGACATTTGCTATTCCTCAATTATTAATGGAACAGGAGGCGCTACAAGCAGTATTATTAGATGATGCTTTTCAACATCGAAGTATAGACCCAGGTTTAAATATTCTATTGACAGAGTACCAATATCCTTATACCAAAGATTTTTTATTGCCATCAGGAAGATTAAGAGAATGGTCTTCTGCTGCTCAAAGGGCAGATATAATAGTTGTTTCGAAATGCCCAAGAGTATTACCAGAGGAAGATAAACAGCAGATGATTAAGGAGTTAGCTCCATTAAGTTATCAAAAAATATTTTTTTCCTATTATTCCTACCAAAAACCATATTATATATTTAATCCTATTTATAGAGCACCGCTTAATCCAGATTTAAATATTTTATTAATAAGTGCAATTGCAAGGACAGAATATTTAGTTGATTATTTAGAAAAAGAAGTGGATTCTGTTCGTGTATTGCAATATGAAGACCATCACTATTTTACAAATTATGATGTTTCTCACTTGAAGCGGAATTTTGAGTTAATAGATAATCCGAACAAAATTATCTTGACCACAGAAAAAGATGCGATGCGGTTAGAATTACATCGAGCCTATTTATTGGAACACAAACTACCTGTTTTTGTCTTGCCAACAGAAGTGAGTTTTCATGGAGAAGATGGGCAAACATTTAATAAGGCAGTTCAGCAATTTTTGTTAAATTTTAGAGCATAAGAATCTTGGCAAAAGAAGTGGGCCCTCAGTGCAAAGTGTTATCAAGTGAAACAAAAAAATAGGAGGCGAAATTTTTATTTTGGGCTCCTAAAAAAAAGTTTCACATATAATCGAAAAATTTAACATATCTTCTTTTCCGAATTCTCAATCAAGCATACCTTTTATTAAATATTTTAAACACCTAACCTCTTTTGGGTATTTTTATCCCATTATCAGACTTGTTTATTCTTTTAAAAGGCTATAACTTTCGGATTCATAAGGGAATAGATAATAGAAAAAAATGAATTAGTTAGGAAATTGAAATTATATTACCTACTCTGATTCACGAAAAAATCCTTAGACTTGACAATATAGCAGATTGTTTTTTGAGAAAAAAACTGTCTGGGATGGCATTTTATTCAAAGATTCAAACGAAATAGAAAAGAGGTTTTTGAATTTTTTTTCAATTTCAAAACAGTTATTGATTAGTCCTACTTTACTCATCAACTTGCGTGCGGTTCGTTGTGAAGAGTAGTGCTATTAATCAATTAACCATCAATCTACGTGTGTTCAATCGTCTAAATTGAGCATACAAAACCACATCAATCTAAGGCTACTAAATATGTTGTCGATTATTTATATTGACAAAATAAATTAGCTAGCCAACACACCGAATCTAAGTGCCTGTATCTGATGCAAAATCAGAACTAACTGAAAATCATATGATTATCAGTAGTAAATGCTAAATTCCGACAGGAAAAAGTCTCGAAAAAATTCTAAAAATACCATTAGGTCTATTATCTTTGTCCTAACTTCTGCACTATGCGACAAAAAAATATAGAACTATTGTGCTTTCTAGCACAGAGTTTGTAATAAGTTTAAATGTAATACGAAAGCGTATTACAATCTTAGCAAAGAGTATATACTGTGCAAATTCCAGTATTACTCACTATTCATAATGGGTCTTCAACATTAGATGCTACATACCAAAATTAATTTTTAAATTTTAGTACCCATAATGTTAATAGGTAAAACACAAGTATGGAAGTAACAACAACAAATTTATCCCCTCAGGCAAAGGCTGATTATGGTCTTGTCCTGCGCGCCATTGACGGCGATCAAAGAGCATACGCAAAATTAATGGACCGCTACCGCAATTCTATTTACCATATGATGTATAAGATGGTAAGTAATAGAGAAGATGCGGATGACTTAACATTAGAGGCTTTTGGAAAGGCTTTTAATAAGTTAGCTAGCTATACACCCCGGTACGCCTTTAGTACTTGGTTGTTTAAAATCGCCATTAATAACTGTATCGACTACATTCGTAAAAAGAGATTGCATTTGCTCTCTATTGATGATCCAATCGAACCAGGAGGTGATCATGATTACTCTAGCAATTTAAAAGCTAGTTCTTTAGACCCAGAAGAAAAATTTATTCGGGCACAAAGAGTGAAGCTAATGCGAGACATTCTTCAGAAGCTCAATTTGAAATATCGATTGATGATTGAGTTACGATTTTTTGAAGAGTTGAGTTATGATGAAATTGCTAAGGAATTAGATATTCCACTAGGTACGGTTAAAGCACAATTATTTAGAGCTAAGGAGATTTTATATAATTATTTGCAACAACCAGGAGCAAGTGCTTATTTAGAATCGACTAAAAGACGTGTACGTAGAAAAGCAAAATCAAAAGCAATGGCTAACTAAAAAGCTTTTTTAGAATTATAGCTATTAGTAAACTTTTCTTCAAAGATGGAAAAACACTAAGTAGATAATTTTAAAAGCATAAAGTTAACTTTGGAATAAGTGATTTAACTTCACTAATGAGCCTCCAAATTCGATAAGAGTTTGGAGGTTTGTTGTTTTTATCAATAATGATTATACGATTATGAAAATTCTAATGGTTTGTTTGGGGAATATCTGCCGGTCTCCATTAGCAGAGGGAATCATGCAACAAAAGATAAAGGAAAAAAAATTATTGTGGGAAGTAGATTCATCAGGAACAAGCGGTTGGCATGAGGGAGAATTACCAGATAGTCGTTCTATTGAAGTCGCAAAAGCGAAGGGCATAGACATAACAAATCAGCGTTCTCGACAATTCAATGCTAAAGATTTGGAATCTTTTGATTTGATATTAGCAATGGATAGTTCAAACTACAGCAATATTTTACGTTTAGCGACTTCAGATGCTCAAAAAAAGAAGGTTAAGCTAATTCTAAATTACCTATATCCAAATGAGAATAGAGGGGTTCCTGACCCATATTATGAAGGTGGATTTGAAAAAGTCTATCTAATGCTAGAAAAATCTTGCGAAAATATCATCCAATTACACATTTAAAAATAAAAATGTTTCTTTTCATTCTATTAAAATTTTAGGAAATGGTTTAACTAGTAAGCACTAATCATCGTCATCCATTAAGTCGTAAATTTTACATTAGAATCTTATTAATAAACTAAGGAATAAAAATATTTGAAGTGGATAAATTGATTGTAATTAATTAATAATCAGTGTCTTAAGTGGTTTGTTTTTAATGATTTAAAGAAGGAAGTGGTAGTTGGAAATTGTTTGCTATTTAAGAAATATTTAAGATTTTTCTAGAAAAAGTGTACCCATCTTCGAAAAGTGACCGTCTAAACTATATCTTATAAACGATAAGATTAACACATCCAACAGACAAGAAGTCTTCGCACCCCTTAGATTAGAGTAAAAAAACTTGTACTTGTTTATTACCTTTGTGGAAAATATAGTACAAACCAAATTCCTTTGGAGAAGATATTACAAAAAATGAAGATATCGGATGAAGAGCTCATTCGGCATTACCTTGAAACACAAAATTCAAGGTATTTCGACCAACTTTATGCAAAGTATTCAACGAAAGTATTTAGCAAGTGTATTTCTTTATTAAAAGAGGAAGCCGCTGCACAAGATGCGACACAGGATATTTTCTTAAAGATTTTTCTAAACCTTTCTAAGTTTGGAGGGAAATCTAAGTTTTCAACTTGGATTTATTCTATCACCTATAATTATTGTATAGACCTCATTAGAAAGAAGAAAAAGGATGGAAGTATTTTTTCTGACGAAATAGAAAATGCACCAGACTTAGCAGAGGAAGTGCCGGATAGTGCATTATTGGAAATGGAGGTTAAGAAACTAAAAATAGTATTGGAAAATATACCAGTTGGCGATAAAGCAGTGTTGTTAATGAAATATCAAGACGATATGTCCATTAAGGAAATTTCTGACTCCTTAGATAAGTCAGAAAGTGCGATAAAGATGAAGTTAAAGCGAGCAAAGCATAAAGCTCAAAAAGTATACGAAGATAAATTTAGACAGCGTCCAATATAATGAGTTAAAAATTCCAACATGAACTAAAACATAGCGTTTTCAAAATCGATTATCATGAATAATTTTCAAAGACTAGAAGAAGAAGAAATAGATAGATTACCAGATTTACCAATGGGTATTGCTCATAACGTTAACAGCACATTAGGAGGCATGAGAACTTTGGGGAGCATAGTAGAATTGTACTTGGCCAAGATTTTTGATGTGGTAACGATGATGGCGAGAGGAGAGGCCGAACAGTCAAGTAATAGTTTTGGACATACAGGAGGACATGGGTCACCTACAGAACCGAAAGGAGAAGTACCGAGAGGACCAAAGAGCTAAACATAAAAAATCACGCAAAAAACTCTAGAACCAACATACTATCTTTAAATGAATTTTTTAGACAATTTATTAGAACTGGAACTTTTAGGCAAATTATGGGACCAATTAATGGGGTTTCTTCCAAAGTTGATTTTTGCACTAATCATTTTAATAATTGGTTGGATAATTGCAAAAATCGTAGCAAGGATTATCAAAAAAATACTAAAATCTGTTAAGATTGATGTTTTAGCAGATAAGTTAAATGATATTGATATTGTTAGGAAGGCAAACTTGAAGATTCTTCCAAGTAATGTATTGAGTAAAACGGTGTATTATGTTTTGATGCTACTTACAGCTGTGGTAGCTACAGAAAAATTGGGGGTAGCAGCAGTTACTGATTTAATAACCGATTTTATAAAATATTTACCACAACTATTTTCTGCTTTCTTGTTTTTTATCATAGGATTACTGATTGCAGATGCTATTAGAGGAATTATCTTAACGGCCTGTAAATCATTAGGAATCCCTTCTGCTAACATCATAGCAAGCGTTGTTTTTTATTTTATATTTCTGTCCGTTACCATGAGTGCTTTACGTCAGGCAGGAGTTGCAACAGATTTTATAGAATCAAACCTAAGTATAGTAATCGCTGGAGCAGTGGGAGCATTTGCGTTTGGTTATGGCTTAGCGTCTAAAGGTATGATGGTCAATTTTTTAGCAACCTTTTATACAAAGGATAAATTTAAAATAGACGACAAGATTACTGTTGGTGGTGTAAAAGGGCAGATAGTAGGGATGGATAATACATCTTTTACATTAAAAACAGAAAACTCAAAGGTTGTTTTCCCGTTAAGCAAGTTAACTGAAAAAGAGGTTGAGATACACTAATTTTAAAATCCTACGATAAACTATATTATCCCAAAAGTAATGTGCCTAATCTGGCATTAAAGTTTTTTCCAATTTTTTTTTGAACAAATCACGTAATAATAAGTACTAAGTCTTAATATATTTATATTTTAAATATAATTAAAAAAAATAATTTATTAACATTTAATTTTTTAAAAGGAATACATTTACTACTAATAAATGTAAGGTAAGGTAGTAGTAAACTATCCTCACTATTTTTTAATTAAACGATAATTTGACACGACATGAAAAAGTTTTTATCATTTATTTTATTCGCTTTGTTTGCCACTGCGGGATTACAAGCACAATCAATCGACGAGTTAAAAGCTAAGAAAGCAGATTTAGAAGCAAAGCAGAAAGCAAAGCTAGATGAAGCAGCTGCATTCGACGGCGAACTTGGCGATTTATCTAAGCAAATTGAAATTTTATCAGGCTGGCAGAAGGGACTTAATGGCTTAATTGGTTTGAATTTTGGTAGCTCTAACAATTGGGCGGCAAATGCTAACCGTAATAGTTCTTCCTCTGTATTAAACTTAGGAGTTAATGCATTTGCTAATAACATTAAAGAAAAGAGTTTTTGGAGAAATACACTTGTTGCAAATATTAGCTGGCAAGGATTAGATAATGATACAAATGATGACGCACAAGGAACAGGGTTTCTTTCCGATAGAAATGGTGATATCTTAATTGGGTCTTCTTTATATGGTTATCGCTTAAATCAAGATATCGCAATATCAGCGTTGGCAGATTTAAATACTTCGGTATTTAGTTTCTTAGCACCAGGTACTTTTGATGTTGGTGCTGGTTTTACATGGACACCTCACCAAGTTCCTAATTTGGTTGTTGTTGTACACCCATTAACTTACCACTTTGCTTTTTCTGCTGTTGATGCAGTTAGTAGCCAAACTGCATTAGGTGCAAAAGTTAAAGCTACTTACACACATGAATTTCCTGGAGGTATTGTTTGGTCTTCAAATCTTGGAGCCTTTTTACCTTATGGTGCAGATGCTGAATTAACGCCAGTAGAGGCAAATGCATTAGATCTTGGTACTGGTGTAACTTCAGTAGGTTTATTTGAATATACTTGGATTAACTCTATCAACATCGCTGATGTTTGGAAAGGAGTAGGAATAGGTATCACTTATGGTTTAAGAGGAGCTAAGTTTGAAAGTCCTGACACACAAAGTTATTCTGCAATTGGTTTAACTTATGGGTTCTAAGACCAAAATATACTAAATTGTAAAAAAGCCTACGTTTCACTTGAAACGTAGGCTTTTTTTATTTTAATGCTCTACTACTCAGTAAAGATGAAATACAAACCAGCCCGTCTAGCAGTCTGGCGGGTTTGTTAGGAACGCTTAGTATGGAATTTTTATAAGAAAACCCTTCTAATAGCTGAAACCATTCTGCAAATAAAAAAGCCTACGCTTCGTTTAAAGCGTAGGCTTTTTTTATTATTTTGCTAACTGCTAACTGCTAACTGCTAACTGCTAACTGCTTTAAGCATCAACATTCGCATAGTGTGCATTCTCCTCAATGAATTGTCTTCTAGGTGGAACTTCGTCTCCCATCAACATAGAAAAGACTCTATCACACTCGATGGCATCTTCAATTGTACATTGACGGAGAATCCGAGTTTGTGGGTCCATCGTCGTATCCCATAATTGGTCTGCATTCATCTCTCCTAAACCCTTATATCGCTGTACTTTTACAGAATTATCATTTTCTCCTTTTCCAAGGTTGCCAACGGCCTGCTTGCGTTCATCCTCATCCCAACAGTAGACGGAGTTTTTACCTTTTTTCACTAAATAGAGTGGAGGAGTAGCAATGTAAATGTATCCTTGCTCAATTAAAGGACGCATATAACGGAAAAAGAAAGTCAAAATCAAAGTTACAATGTGACTACCATCGACGTCGGCGTCACACATGATGACTACCTTATGGTATCGTAGTTTATCTAGATTTAAAGACCGTTCCCCATCTTCTCCTTCTTCGATTCTTACACCAAGAGCGGTAAACATATTCTTGATTTCCTCATTCTCATAGATTCTATGCTCCAATGCTTTTTCAACATTTAAAATCTTACCTCTAAGTGGTAGAATAGCCTGAAAGACTCTATCTCGTCCTTGCTTAGCCGTACCACCTGCCGAATCACCCTCCACTAAGAAAATTTCAGATTCTACAGGGTCTTTAGAAGAACAATCGGATAACTTACCTGGTAAGCCACCTCCTGTGAGTACATTTTTACGTTGTACCATTTCTCTTGCTTTACGAGCAGCATGACGCGCTGTAGCAGCAAGAATAACTTTATCAATAATTCTTTTGGAATCTTTAGGATTTTCTTCTAAGTAATTTTTAATGGCCTCTCCAACACATTGGGAAACAACTGCCGTTACTTCCGAGTTTCCTAATTCCCCTTTAGTTTGTCCTTTGAATTGAGGTTCTGGTACTTTAACCGAAACAACGGCTGTTAACCCTTCTCTAAAATCCTCTCCAGAGACATTAAACTTTAATTTCTTAAAGAAGCCATTGTCTTCTCCATATTGTTTGAATACTCTATTAACGGCTCTTCTAAAACCGTTTACGTGGGTACCACCTTCTCTAGTATTAATATTATTAACAAAGGAATAAAGACTCTCTGCAAAAGAAGTATTGTAGTTCATGGCCACTTCTACTTCAACGCCTTCTTTTTTGCCAACGACATGAATCGGAGCACTAATTAAAGAAGACCGATTTTCATCTAAAAACTCAACAAACTCTATTAGACCACCTTCTGAGTGGAAAGTTTCCGTTTTAAAGTTTCCTGCTTCATCTTTTTCTCGTTCGTCTGTTAGCGTTAGGGTTAATCCTTTATTTAAGTAGGACATCTCCTTCATCCGACCTGCTAGAACAGCATACTTATATTCTAATGTTTCGAATATTTCTCCATCAGGTTGAAAAGTAATCAAGGTTCCTCTATAGTCTGTCTTTCCTTTTTTCTCAACTGGAGTTTGAGGAATACCTTTACTATACTTTTGTTCAAAAATTTCTCCATTTCTATGAACTTGAGCTTTCAAGTGAATAGACAATGCATTCACACAAGAAACCCCTACACCGTGCAAACCACCAGATACCTTATAAGTATCTTTGTCAAATTTACCACCTGCGTGCAAAACGGTCATTACAACCTCTAAAGCAGATTTTTGTAACTTCGCATGCATACCTGTAGGAATACCCCGTCCGTTATCTTTTACAGTTATAGAGTTATCTGTATGGATGATAGTATCGATAGTATCACAATGACCAGCTAAATGCTCATCAATAGAGTTATCAATAACCTCCCAAACTAGATGGTGAAGTCCTTTTGTATCGGTACTACCGATGTACATTCCAGGTCTTTTTCTAACTGCTTCTAATCCTTCAAGTGCCTGAATATTATCCGCGCCATAATTGCCTTTGTTGGCTGGCTTATTCGTATTTTTTTCATTTTCTGCCATTCTGCAAAAGTAAGCATTTTTTAGCGTTTTTTAAAGAAGAATAAGCGCAAAAAAGCCTTAAAAATGTTGTTAAAAGACAATTTTTATTTTAAAATATTTACCTATTGAATGTTTTGTCAGGTAGTTTGAAATTAACTTATTTAAATAATTGATAATCAATATGTTACGTTTGTGGGTAACGATATTTTAAGAAGTGTTAAATTCGAGTTTAAAAAGGCTTGTTTTTCAAAAAAAGGATAAATTTTATAAATAGTACACCTATGAGGAGTTATAGCCTAATTGTTTTATCCTTTTTCTGTATTTTTGAAGCAAAAAATGAAACTTTCCGAACCCATTAAGGTCATTGATATTGTAAAGCAATTAGGCGCAGGAGAAATAGTAGGGAATCAAGATTTTGTCATCACAGGTATTAATGAAATACACAAAGTAAAGGAAGGAGATTTAACGTTTGTCGATGTACCGAAATATTATAAAAAGGCGCTACAATCATCGGCGAGTGTAATTCTGATAAATCAGCAAGTAGAAGCGCCTGCCAATAAAGTATTAATCGTAATAGAAACCCCTTTTAAAGCCTACAATAGTTTAGTCAAAAAATATCGCCCGTTTACCCCTTTGAATGCAACAATAAGTGAAACGGCTTTCATTCATCCTTCCAGTATTTTAGAGCCCAATGTAATTATTGGTAATAAGGTGACAATAGGAAAGAATTGCTATATTCAATCGAATGTAACGATTCGAGATTATACCATAATTGGTGATAACGTAACTATAGAATCAGGTGCAGTCATTGGCGCAGAAGCTTTTTATTACAAACCGACAGCACAAGGGTATAAAAAATGGACATCAGGAGGTAGAACCATTATTGAAAATAGCGTGTCTATAGGTGCGGGCTGTACCATCTGTAAGGGAGTTTCGGGAGACACGATTATTGGTGAAGGTACTAAGTTGGATAGTCAGGTACATATTGGACATGGTGTAGTGATTGGCGCACATTGCCTTTTAGCTGCGCAGGTAGGAATTGGAGGGAAAGCAACTATAGGAAATAATGTAATTTTATATGGTCAAGTAGGAGTTGCTGCCCGTTTGGAAATTGGTGATAACGTAACTGTTTTAGCAAAATCTGGCGTAACAAAAAATTTAAAGAGTAATCAAAATTATTTTGGTTATCCAGCAGGACCGGTAAAGCGAATGTATAAGGAACTAGCCGCTTTGAGGTCATTACCAGATTTATTGAAAGCCTTTTATAAGTCGTAAGAAAGGAGATTCAATTACCTGTTCTCCGTTTTATTTCGATATAAAACGAATCTTCATCGAAGAAAAAGGGGGGATTCGGTAATTTAGTCATAGTTTTAAGCTTTCGATAAAGTCTAATTTATACTTTTAGACCTGCCCGCTGCGCAGGCTGGCGGGTTTTAA
>CALLVC010000421.1 GCA_938010785.1 uncultured Saprospiraceae bacterium | reverse complement strand
TTGAGTTCTTGTTTAATGGCTTTTACTTCTTGCCATAAAAAAGGTAAACCTGCTAAACTACATAGTGGAATAATAAACTCCATGTAATTAATTTCTCCCGTTCTCATTATTTGCTCCCCTAACAAAATTAAAATGGCAATACTTGCGATTAGCATTATCCAACCAAAAGTTTTTTGAGTGGATAGTTTTTTCCTTAATGCTTCTGTGCTTAGCTCTTTTAGCTTTTCCTTTTCCATATTTTGGATTTTTTAGAATGGAAATTTAGACATACGCTTAGTACAACTGGTTCTTTTCATCTTCTTTTAAATAATTATCTAACATTTCTACTGGTACATTTAATTTTGCGTGGTCTTTATTAAATTGTTGGCTCATTATTCTTCTTTTTGTGGTATGTTAAATGGAATATCGAAAACTTTTAAGTAGTCTTCTATCGGGTCTAAGCCTACTTCTCTTCTACGTTTGTTGACGTATTCTGGTCTATATAAGTCCCATAATTTTCCGTCCATTACTTGGGAACCATAAATTTGAGGTTTGCCTTCGTATAACAAGATTCTATCTTTGGTAAGCGCAATCATACTTTTTTCAATATCGCCTTTTGCAGCACTTTGTTCCAATAGCGGTAAATATTTTTTCATAAAAAACTTATCACTATGTTGTATCACCAACCAAATGGCCATCATTTGTTCTTGAGATACTTCTGCTAAAGTTGGCATTCCACATTTTTCAATAAGACTAACAACTATAGCTAAATTTTGCTCATCCTGATTGTGGTCTATATTTTGTCGGTCACCTGCTTGGTCACTTTCATAGACTTTTTGCAGGATTTGCTGTTTATCCGAACAATCTATTTCAACATTTGATACGCTAGGACCTGTGGTAATATTCAGCACCTCACTAATCGCTGCTCTTAGTTTTTTATCTTCTGGAGTGGCCTTTCTAAAAATAGCTTCAACCACTTTTCCTTCCGTATTCGCATAAGGTACGGTCCAATAATCGTCTAAATCGTCCATTTGTCCTAATGCATCTCTAGAAATAACTTTTCCCTGCTCATCTTTTAAAACAACATCTTCCGCTTTGCCCAAATCTCCATTCTTCGCCCGTTCTATCATCTCTTCGTTGGATAGTTTTGTTAAGCCTTTAGGGATATAGGTGGTGGATTTTTGTTGGCAAGCAATCATGGATAAAAGAAAAATAAAAAGAAGTAAGTTACTCGTTTTCATTACTGTTGATAGTTTAAATACATCATTAAAATTAATCCGACAAATCCTACATCTGTGGCTAAATCCAATCTGTGGCTTATAACTTTAGCTACGGATTCAATTTAGCTACGGATAGCGGTACCTATTTTAATTTAAAAAATTAAAAGTACTAAAAAGCCTGCTTGTCAATCTTATTTTTCGACAAAATGGTATTAATTGCAGCTAGAATTTCTTCTATCTGCGGATTATCTCCATGAATACAGATACTTTGTGCTTTTACCTCGACTGGCGTATTTAAATTACTGGTCACTGATTGGTCTTTGACTAAAGTCAATACTTGTTCTGCGGCTATTTGTGCATGATGGATTACGGCCCCATCAATTTTTCTCGATTGCAAGCGACCACTAGCGGTATATCGTCTATCGGCAAACGCTTCAGCGACAAAACGAACGCCTGCTTTCTTCGCCACTGTCTGCATTTCTTTACTGCTCGCTAAGCCTAAAAATGCCAATTCTTCGTCTATTTCTTTTATTGCGTTTACAATGCTTTCCGCAATTTTTTTATCATCCGCAGCAGCATTATATAATGCTCCGTGTGGTTTGACATAGGCTAATTTACCGCCCATACTTTCTGTGATTCCTTTGACTGCTGCTATTTGATATTTGATAATGGCTTTTAATTCATCGGGAGGGACATTCATATTTCGTCGGCCAAAGCCTTGTAAATCGGGATAACTCGGATGTGCTCCAATTTGTAAATTATGCTTTAGGGCATTTTTGATGGTGCGCTCAATTTGTAATGGGTCGCCTCCGTGAAAGCCGCAGGCTACATTGCAAGAGGTAATATGCGGCATGATTCGGTCATCATTCCCGATTTTATAATTGCCGTAGCTTTCGCCCATGTCGCAGTTGAGGTCTATTGTTAATTTTGCCATAACGGAATTAATTAGGCGAGCAAAATAAGTAAAATTTGGTAGGGATTCTAAAAAAAAGAAGGGAAGTCCAATAATGAACTTCCCTAATCAATTAAATTTTACCTTTTTATCTAAATACTATGAGGGGTTTTAATTGGGGGTATTTATAAGGTAAATTTTTTAATCAGCTTAATGATCCTCTCTTTAAAATCTATGAAAATAATGAGTCGTTTTCTATTGAGACCTTTTTTTTTAAATGTTTACTCTTATTTTCTATGTTTATACTTAAATCGGTAATTATTTAATTATTACACTACAAAGATGCAGGTATTCTACCTTCTAAGTATCACCTAATCTTTACTTATTTATCACAAAATTATAACAGTCCTCATTATCTAGAAGGGTTTTCTTATAAAAATGAAATATCCAAGTAAATGTTGATTGAGGCTGTCTCATAAGTAAAACTAAAATTTAAAAACCAAATAAAATGTGGATTTACTCCCCTAACCCCCTCCAAAGGGGGAAATGCATCGTGCAAAAAATAGAAACCAGTACTTTATTTGGTACTATTTTTAGAAAAAGGATTTAGGAGACAGACTCAATCAAAAAAGGGGATTTAAAGAGTGAGCTATTTCAGAATGATTAATCGCTGCGTTTCTATCGCTTCACCACTTTGAATCATCAAAAAATAAGTTCCTGTATTCAATTTTTCGCTATTTAAAGTAAGCTGATGTCTTCCTTTTTCTAATAATTGATTATCCACTAAAATTTGCTGATGACTCCCTAAGGCATTGAGTAAATAAATAGAACTATTTGTTGTCTTTGGTATCGAATAGTCAATAGTGGTTTGTAATTTAAATGGATTAGGGTAGATTATTAATTCCAATTGTTCTCCTTTATCTTCAAAATTTGTATCCTTTAGCTCTACGAGTGAGCGATTAGTAATGAGTGTTTCTCTCAATGTAGCCGTCGAACAATCTTCTATCATTGCCAAAAAAGGCGTATTTCCCTGTACATGAAACCCCTCCGTAAGCCTAATGGATTCACTAGCTTTTAAGGTAGATGAATGATTCACAGTCACTACCCCGTTTGTTTCGATTGTATTTCCTGTAACGATTCCATTAATGGCTTCTTCCTTCAAAACAATTGCTACATTGTCAAAATTACAACTAGATGGCGTTATGCTTAACGCTGCTAAATCAGCCATTTTTTGAGCAGTTGCTACATCGTAATTATCCATTAAATCAACATAAGATGCCATGCTTTGGGGCGTATCACAAATATCACAAAAGGAAGGTGGCGAACCATTTTCGCAGTCTTCAAATATTAAATCTGCTCCTCGATTTACTTCATGATTAAATTGAATTTGGTTATATGGAGCAATTGGTGACAATTCCGTTCCTAAAATAAAAATGCTGTCATAAGTTTGAGTAGGGTAAATTGTCGGATTTAAATACTCGAAAATTAATGGATAGCGCATAGTTGGATTAACTTGGTCGTCAAAAATGTTTCCACAAATAAAAAATCCATTTAGATTGGTCCCTTCTGTAAATAAAACACCACCGTGTAATCCGTGTACATCGTCATTGGGGTTGCTATTTTTGATAATTGTATTAATTACTGCCCAATGTTTTGGTGCATTATGCCCATTTCCTGCTAAAGTATGTCCTCCTTGAAAAGTTATTCCTTCCTCATATTTTTCTATGGTACAATCCTTTATCAGCACTGTCTGGATTCCTCCTAGTTGAATAGCCATTTTAGTCCTGTCATTCGCTCCACCATTAAACGTGCAGCCTTCTATTTTGAGTCCTTTTGCATGAGGGTATAAGTCATTAATAGCTTCCCAATCAGAATCGTTTGCGCCTCTGATTGACCCTGTATTATTAAAACTACAATCTGTTATCATCGTATTAAAACTAGAACTACTGTAATAGATAGCTTCTGAACTTTCGTTATTTAAAAATTCGCAATTCTTAATTAAAATACTATCTGTTCTTTGCCACAAACCCAATACAGGCGCATTGCCATCATTAGGACAATTCCGAGTTTTATTTTTGAAAATACAATTTTGTATAATACTGTTTTTGGTATTGAATATAAGTAGCATTTCCAAAGACCCTGAATGACCATCAAACTCACAATTATCCACTAGATTGTTTCTACTAAAATCCGCTTGCAAGATTTCAGGTTGGTCTCCATGTATACCCAAAATCAGATGCCATCCATCACATGTTACCTTAATAAATTTCACTTTTCTAATCGTGCAATTCGTCGCATAATTTAAACGAACCCCGCTTGCATTTTGCGCATTATTTGCATCAATGGTCAAGTTTTGCAAGTGAAAATTATCCACAGGTGCTTGATTATTAAATATAACATAATCGAAAGTATGTGTTCCACTGATAATTGTTTGGTTACTCCCCATCCCTGATAAGGCTACGTTTGATTTGGGGATAATTCGGCTACTCGTTGTATAGGTTTGAGCTAATAAATTAACGGTCCCTCCACCATTATTAGCAACGTCATCTATGGCCGCTTGTATTTCTACTTGGTCATCTATACCATCGGTAATATAATCAGCATTGGCGTTTCCAACCGTAACCTCTAAGGCAAATAAATTAAATGTAGAAATGGTAAGTAATAAAAAGGTAAGAATTGTTTTCATTTTTTAATATTATGTTTAATGACAATATCAAAGGTAGCAAATTCTTCTTTTTTCGAGAAATAAATATCGATTTATCTAATTTAATAGGTAACAACTTTATTAAGGGTTTTCTTATAAAAACGGAACATCCAAGCAAATGTTGATTTTCTGGGACATTCCCGAAATAAATTCGGGACAGGCAGAGTCCCAGAAAATCAAAAAAGGGGATTAAAGGGTGAGCTAAAAATATTTCAATAACGAACAAGCAAACTTTTCTCTTCCAAAAGGGTTTGTAAGAACAAGATATTAATACTATTACAAAATCAACTTTAAAAATGAATAAGACTGTATATATTACTGGTGGTTCGAAAGGCATTGGCTTAGGTATTGCCGAGGCTTGTTTAAAAGAAGGCTATAAAGTAGCTATTACTGCTAGAACTCAAAAAGATATTGACGCAGCAGTGGCAGGCTTGGAAAAAATTGGAAAAGGAGAAGTTCTAGGCATTCAATCCAATGTCAAAAATTTAGCGGATGAGGAATATGCGATTCAGCAAGTTTTAGACAAGTGGGGTCGTTTGGATGTTTGTATTGCCAATGCGGGGGTTGGTAAATTTGCTTCGATAGATGAAATGAGTGTGGAAGATTGGAATGCGGTGATTGATACCAACTTAACAGGTGTTTTTCATACCGTTAAAGCTGCGATTCCTTCGCTCAAAGCATCAAAAGGGTATATTATGACCATCGCAAGTTTAGCTGGCACGAACTTTTTTCAACGGGGTGCAGCTTATAATGCGAGTAAATTTGGCTTGGTTGGTTTCACACAGGCAGTAATGTTAGATGTCCGCCCATATGAGATTAAGACGACGACCATTATGCCGGGGTCTGTTTCTACTTACTTTAATGGTCGTACGCCGTCCGAAGCAGAGGCATGGAAAATCCAACCTGAAGATATTGGTCAAATGGTGGTGGATTTATTACGAATGAATCCTCGGACTTTGCCGAGTAAGGTGGAGGTTCGGCCTACAGTGCCGCCTAGTGCTAGGAAGTAAAACTCACTAACAGTTTAAAAATCGAGAGACTTTTTTTCTTGATTTTTAAACTGTTTTTTATTTTCTAAAATTGATAGTGCTTGTTGTTGCCAAGTTTTAGGATTATGCATTCTAAAACGAGTACCTGCTTTATCTAATATTCCTTGTAGATTTTTTAATTTTGTTTTACTCAATTGATTCAAATTCAAGATACCTTCTTCATTTAAAAGTGAAGCTATTTTGGGCCCAATTCCTTCAATAATTGTTAAGTAATGCGGATTGATTAATCGGGTAAAATTTTTAGCTTGAATTTTTTCGATAGTTTTCGCCAAAAAATCAATGCATAGCACCCGCTACGGATTTATTTTTTGGTAAAAAATAGCGGAAAAAGGCTGCTAAAAAT
>CALLVC010000420.1 GCA_938010785.1 uncultured Saprospiraceae bacterium | reverse complement strand
CTAATCTAGATAAGGAAGTGCACTTCCGAACCGCAAGCGGATGGGATGCAATTGGGATAATAGCCGTAGCTATTAAGCCCGATTTTTTAACGACGAGTAGGCGAAAAAGAACGATTATTAAACGGTTAAATATTTATGTCTTGAGCCACTAGTGATAAGTCCTTTATGAAATATTACGACTAATTGAAATGGAAAGTAATCTTAGAATGTGTGTAATTTCAGTATGCTAGTCTGCTGATTAAGTCTTGCTATCGCTTGCTAGTTTTCTTCTCCGCGACTCAATACATATTTACAATAAACAAATATGATACCAATTAGCATTTTATGGCATATGAAACGAATGTTGTAAATTAAAAAAGCCTCGAAGCAAGTGCTTCGAGGCTTTTTTTAGGCAAGTTAAAGTTATCCAGATTTATTCAGCTGCGGTAGCTTCTTCATCTTCTTTTACTTTTACTTTTTTGCCAACAGATAAAATATCATCATCCACTAAAACTCTACCACAGTGCTCACATGCGATGATTTTCTTACGGTTGCCAATTTCCATCTGAAGTTGAGGTGGAATCTTGTTAAAGCATCCGCCACAAGAATCTCTTGAAACAGTAACTACGCCTAATCTATTTCGGTAAGTAGCCCGAACTCTATCGTAAGCTTTTAACAAACGGTCTTCGATTTTCTTACGAATTCTTTCAGACTTACGAATTAGTTTCTCTTCTGTAAGAATGGTTTTTTCTTGAATTTTTTCTAATTCTACCTTCTTAATTTCCAAGTCCTTTTCTTTTCCTTCAAATCTAGCGATTGCTGCTTTCAAAGTTTCATCTTTTCCTTCTAGCGACTTCTTAGATTCTCTAATTTTCTTTTCAGATAATTGAATCTCTAATTTTTGCAATTCTAATTCTTTCTGTAAAGCCTCAAATTCCCTGTTGTTCTTCACATTATCCATCTGACGGGTATATTTTTCAATCAAGCCCTCAGATTCTTTGATATTGTTTTCATGCTTTCCTATTTCAAAGTTCACACCATCAATATCTTTTTTCAAACGATTCACTCTAGTGTCTAATCCAGCAATTTCGTCTTCTAAATCTTTCACTTCCATAGGCAACTCTCCTTTAAGGATTTCAATGCCGCCAATGTCTGAATCCACCAATTGCAATTCATATAATTGCTTTAATTTTTCAGGTATCGTTAATTCTTTTGCCATATTTATAATTGATTTTGTGGAAAAGTAGATAAAGTTCTTAAGAGATTAATATACTAATTGTTCAGAATATTAAATTAAAACAACTAGTATAAAAAACTGACAATCAATATCTTGCACTTATTTTTAAAAATAATAACTAACAGGATTAGTGTTTACTTCGGTGCAATGAGCCGCAAAATTACTAAATTTCTGCGTTAAAACCTCATGTAAAAGATTAATAGTGAATTGTTCACTTTCATAATGTCCAATATCAGCGATAATAATCCGCCCGTCTGCATCAAAAAATTCGTGGTATTTATAGTCTGCAGTAATAAAAACATCTGCTTGTTGTCGGATGGCATTTTTCAATAAAAATCCACCTGCGCCACCACAAAAAGCTACTTTAGAAATATGTTTACCACGAAGGTCTGTATGTTTAACGCAATTGACTTGCATCTTGTTTTTCAAAAATTTCAAAAAAGATTTTTCTGTCATTGGTTTGGTCAATTCTCCAATCATACCAGAACCAATTAGAGTATTAGTATTTTCTACTGCAATGACATCATAATTGATACTTCCCTCGATAGCATATTTATTCAAAACACTGTTAACTCCTCCATTCAAAGCTGTAGGAAAAAGGAGTTCCAACTTCACTTTACCTTCTCCTTTTCCATTGGCGGTTCCTGCTCCCACAGAAGCATAACTTAAATGTTGTTGACCTTGTATAACACCTGCTCCCAATTCAAATAATTCATTTCGGAGTTGATTTAATATTTGTTCTGAACCGAAAGCAAAAAGTTTTTTAAAATTTTTCTTGGGTGCCAAGATTTGTGTATTCTTCAATTCCAATCGCTCCGCAATTCGAGTATTGACTCCTTGATAAAGCATATTATCCAAATTGGTATGAATAGCATAAATCGCAATATCATTCCGAATAGCTTTCATGACAACTCGCTCTATATAATTTTTCCCATTGAATCTTTTTAAACCTTTAAATACGATTGGATGATGCGCAATAATCAGGTTACATTTTTTAGCAATCGCCTCATCAACTACCGGTTCGGTCGAATCCAAACAGCAAATCACTCCCGTAACCGTTTCGGAAGCATCACCAATAATTAATCCCGCATTATCATAAGATTCCTGATAGATAGGTGGGGCTATAGTTTCTAGATATTTTAAAACTGCCTTTATTTTCATTGTAAAAAATTAATCGGTTCGTGAAATTGTTATTGGGGTTATTACTTCGTGTTATTGGAGGTCATTTGGGGTATTCTGAAAAGTAGTGCTTTTAAGGATACGATACTGTCAATTTTCGATAAGTCTCAAGATACCCAAAACCTGCCTATGCCGGCAGCAGGCAGGTAACTTCTAGTAACTTCAATACCCCTAATTTATTCTATCGTTTCCGTAAACAACTTATTCAAATCACTTTTTCTAAAGGATACCAAAATCCATGTTAGTAAAACGACTGTCACTATTGTAACAGAGCTAAAAAAGAAGTGAAGTATTTTAAAAAAATTAATATCATTGGGAGCATATTGGAGGTCTCTGACCTCTGATTTACTAACCATATATAAACCTTTACAATATACAATCAGATAAGCAAAACCTAAAATTAATAAAGTACCGAGTAGAAAAGCTAGACTCTTATTTCTCCAAGAACCCGGTGTAAAAATCAAAAGACAAGCAAAGAAAATAAGCGGGGCAATAAAGGTCTCATCAATCTTCAACTTAAATCCTTGGTAATTATATTGTGCCTTAACATTCCTCCGCTTAGCTTCATTGGTAGCCTCAGTTAATACTTTCTTTGACTGAAAAAGCACGCCAATCGTATTATAATCAAAATCAGTTTGTGCCGTTTTTGGTTTATCTTTAAAATAGGTATCTGTTATCGAATTATTTAATACCGAAGTAGCAAAACTGGTAAAAACAGGATAGTAGACTTTTTGTATGTTTGAACTCATAGATAAAAGAGAGAGTACAAAAAACAAAAGGACAAAAGGTAAAAATTTCTTTAAAAGTATATTTCGTAGATTCATTAAAATAGGGGTTGTTTTTAGACATATTTTAATTAGCAGCAGGTGCTAATCTTTCCTTTTTATAGTTTTTTAGTGCCCAATTTGCCCATACCAACATCAACAAAATAGTGATGATAGAATAAAAATAAAGTCCTCCCTGAACGTGCATAAAATCAAAAGCCTCGGGCCAATACTTCTGAGTTAGATATAAACCTGCAATTCTAACAATATTGACAATGGATAAAACTACAAAACCTATTAATAAACCTGGCCACTTAAATTTAAAAGGCAATGGAAAAACCAAAATAGCTGCCAAAAATAAGGCCGTCGCCTCCAATCCATCACATCCACCGGCTATCTTCACCGATGCACCTGCCCCCGAAATAGCAGCATCCGCGACACTTACTCCATATCCAAAAAGATTTAATAAAGCGCCTCCTGCCAATGCTTGCATTCCCAAAATAGGAGCCTTCATATTCGTATCAAACCAAGAGGAATAATACAAGGCATAAAAAACAATAATGCAAGCAGCAAAACCAGCCATAAATTTAAAAACGGGTGATTTTTCCTGCCAGTAGTTAGCTAAAAAGTTATTAGTCTTCTTTTCCGCAGCTGCTTTCTTGTGCTGTTTTTTATTCTTTTTATTCGGAGTTTTCTTTGCCATAATATTGGAATTATATTGTTGCTTTTAAATGTTCAAATTTTAACGAAAAAAGAAAAGAAAAGTTAATACAAGCAAATTAAAATTAAGCATTTTGAAAAATAATACTAAACCCATAAAGGAGTAAAAGTTAACTATCAAAATTTAATCAATTGATAACCATCATCTTTTAAACTCAAAATAATCGTCATAGCGGATAAGCCTACACCAACAGATTCATGAATTTCCGCCCTATTAACCCCTCTAGCACTAATAGATTGTCCACAGATATATAAATCTACCCCTGCGACTTCCAATGCTACTAACAAAGGTAAATTAGGATTATCTACCCCATATTTTGCTTTATAACCCACATTGTCCAATACATCATGCGTCGCCTTATTGTGCACGACCCCTGCAATATGCAATTGCTCGACAGGCACTCCTGCGCCAGCGTGCATATTCAAAAATCGAGCTAAAGTATTAATAGAGGAGTTAATTTTTGTAGGGTCTTCGGGGGAATTATAAATATCAAAAACAACCTTATATGTTTTGGTCGTATCCGTTTTAAAATCAGGATTTTCTACTCGAAAAACAGGGCCAAAATCTTTGATAACGGGACCTGTCATTCGCTCTGCCTCTTGCCCAAAGACCGTGTCCGATAAGATAAAGAGCAAGCCTAAAAACAATATTCTTCTAATCATAGTTTTTTGTTTACTAACAAATTTAAAGAAAAATCTAGTCCCAACTAATCATTTCACAAAACTCATTCACTAATAATAAGGACTTACCTTGAAAATGCTTCGTAGGATGAAGGCGTCGTTGATGTAATTCCCAGACTGCTTCATCTTTCATTAAAAATTTATTGAGTGTTCGACAAATTTTAAAGAATCGCTCAATATCGTTCAATTTAGGAATATCTCGACTCCCCAAATTAATCATCGTCTTTTTGAAAATAGAAAAATTATAAAGTGCATACTGCTCTGGGTAGTAAAAATTGAGATAGAGGGCAATAATCGGATAATGATGATAATGATTATTCTCAATTTTTAAAGGATATTTTTCCTTATAAGCCGCTAACAATTCATCGCAATAGAAGATAAATCTATCCATACGGCCTGCAATATCTTTTTCTTCATTAAACAAGTCGGTAAAAGCAAACTTGACGTATTCGGGCTGTAGGTCACAAAATAGGAGCATAATTTCTTTGGGAAAATACTGTCTATCTTTCCAAAGCCGAACAGTTTGCGTATTTTGCAAACTTTTATCATACATCTGGGTAAGTTCTGTTGTTGCTAAATTAAAATTGAGTTTAAAATTTTGCAGACTTTCCCAACGATAAAGGGTTGTTTCTTTCTGATTGCCTTTTAAATGTCGTTTAAATTTAACTATATAATCTTGTATTTTCTGTAAATTCATAAGTATACTGTAAGTATTTTAAACGCAAAAATAGGGTTTCAGATTTAGTAAATAATAAAGTTTCCAAAAAAGTTTGGCAAAGGTCGGAGAGCAGAGAGTTACCCTCTGCCCCTCGCCCTAAGCCCTTAACAAATCATATAATATGTCATCATTCAATATTCAAGTCAACAGAAAAGATATAAATCAATACAAAATTGTTAAACAAGAAGCACCGACTATTGACAGTTTAGCAGATGGGCAAATTTTAGTAAAAGTAGACCAGTTTGCGTTTACCTCTAATAATATCACTTATGCCGCAGTGGCAGACATGGTTGGTTATTGGAAATTCTTTCCTGCATCGGATGAGTGGGGCATTATTCCAGTATGGGGTTTTGCAGATGTGATTGCTTCAAAAAATGAAAGTATTCAAGTGGGAGAAAGATTTTATGGATATTATCCGATGGGCAGTCATTTAATAATGTCTCCGGGAAAAGTGAAACCTACCAATTTTTCAGATGTCATTACCCATAGACAAGCGCTTCCGCCGATTTACAATAATTACATCAATACCAAAACAGACCCTGGCTATTCTAAAAAAGGAGAAGCCATTCAAAGTTTGTTTAGACCATTGTTCACCACTTCTTTTTTGATAGATGATTTTATGGAGGATAATGATTTTTTTGGTGGTTCTACTATTATTTTGACTAGTGCATCCAGCAAAACGGCAATTGGTTTAGCGCATCTATTAGCTAAACGTAAATCTGACCGCAGCTTAACTATTATTGGCTTGACCTCAAAAGGAAATATGGAATTTGTGGAAGGTTTAGGGCATTATGACCAAGTACTGTCCTATGACCAATTTGCTTCAATTTCCAAGAATGAACACAGCATCATTGTAGACTTTTCTGGAAATGCAAAAGTCCAAGAAAATTTACAAGGGCATTTAGGCAGCAAATTGGTCTATAATTGTCTAGTTGGCATGGTAGATTGGACGCAGCGAGGCGGAGCCGATAGTGCAGCTACCAATGGGAAATTCTTCTTTGCCCCTACGCAAGCCTTAAAGCGAAATAAAGAATGGGGAGTTGAAGGATTTCAGCAGCGAGTAGGAATAGCGTGGATGGGATTTACAAGTCAGGTGGGCGATTGGATGACGGTTAAAGATTCCGTCGGGGCTTTAGAACTAGCAGCCTTATATTCACCGATGTTGAATGGTAAAATAGACCCCAAAATTGGGCATATTGTAAAGCTGTAAAACAAAAAACACCCTGAACATTTTTAAATGTTCAAGGTGTTTTGAAACTTACACATTAATTATTTCTGTCTGTTCTAATAAAGTTCCATTAAACTGTTTTCTCTTTTTAATTTGGTAATGTTTATCCAGGACATCCTTGGTGACAAGGTGTATCCGTAGGACAGCCACTACTCTCAACAGTAGTTTCTAATCTATCCGTAGCAGAGTAAGTAAAAGGATAACCTAAAACAGTTCCTGTTACGGTTCGGACTATCTCCTGTGAAACAACTTCAGCCGTGCTACATTTATCCAAATCAACGGATAAAACAACGGACTGATTTGGATCACCAGAAACTCCTAGAAGTGCTTCAAGGGTAGCAAACGCTAAAGCCCTTTGGTCCTCTTCTATACCAGAAGGAAAGCTTATGTCAATATTTTCAAAGCCATCCAAAGAAGCACTGAAATTTTGACTAGTTGGGTCACCACATTGACAATTAGAAAAGAAAGCACTATTGGCAATTCTGCCATTACTTTCTACATCTGTGTCTATCATAGTAGCGCCTATACCTAAACCATTACCTTCACCAGATGCTGCAAGAGCCTCCAATCCATCTGTAATAAGGCCATTGATTTCTTCTAGAGAAGCACCATTGGCAATGGCTTCAAGAGCTGGCTGTACAACGTTAAGTAGCAATGGATTAAATACAATACAATATTGCCCAGCTTCTGTTTCAAAGTAAACGATATTTCCTTGAGCATCAAGAGAAATAGCATCAGTCTCAATACCTAAATCAGATAAGTCAATTACACTAAACTCATCAGGGCTAACCGCAGTAGGCAATGGGAATCTAATATCTAGTGGTTTCAAGAATACTTCTTCTCCCTGAGAAGAGGCTACTTGTTGGGCCCCATCATCATTAACTTGAATATCAAAGTGTACGATAACAAAGTTAGAAGGACTAATTGGAATACCAGGCCCATCTGCTCTACTATTATCTGGAGAAATTATTACATTTTTCCAAGTATCAAAAGAACCTCGTCTAATGTCTAGCGTATAAACATTAGTAACAAACGCAGTATCTAAAAGACCTAAATCATTTGTAAATTGGGTTGCTACCGTATCCATCACTTTGTACCAAGCGCCATCATTAGGTCCTACCCAAACATCTTGTTTGAGTTCGGAAAGACCGATATCCCAGCTAATGTTTGTCACCGCAGGACAAGAACCAACAGTTACTAAACTACCGTAGAAAGCCTTAAATTCCTTAACGATAAAATCGTCCTTACGTACAGTAATATCATCCACTAAACCATCTTCTTCGATGGTAAGCGTAACAGAGAATTCACCATTTGCATCCGTTTCTGCCACAAACTGACTACTTTCGACCCTAGCTTCTGCTATTGGTTCCAAGTTTTTAGTATTGACAACACGTCCGCTAATAATCAATTCGCATTTAGAAGAACGGGAAGAAGAAGTAGTATTTAGAGCGGCTTCCATTCCGTCTATTTTATCTAGCTTCCCGCAACTAGAAAGATAAACTAGCATCACTAAGACCAAGCATAGCCAACTAGAATATCCATAAAAAAATTTTTTCATTGTGAAAAATTTATTAAGAAGCATCATAAAATCAAAATAGAGAGGTACGTGTGGCCACACGTACACTCTCCTCTTACAATCACGGAAAATGTTAATTTCCCGTGATTCCAGTAAGCAAGAAATTTTCCCTAGATGAATTAAATGCCTCTATTCGTTAAGAATAATAAATGGAAATTATCCTGTGATTGATTTCTTAAGTATTATAGTTAGGGTAATCTAGAACAAGACATAATTAGTAAGTTTTTTTGTTTATAATTTAATTGGGTTGCTTTCAACAATTTCATAATTGTAAAGCAAATTTTAAGTAGTCTTTATTACATAATTTAGTTAGTCTTCCTCCCATCTTCTCAATAACAACAACTGTTTTTTTATAAATGCGGGGTTAAGTTGTCGATTAATATTTAAGATAGATATTCCTGTTTCATAGGATTCTACGGTTGCTTGTGTAGCTTGATAAGTATAATTCAAAGTCTTAGCTGGTCGAACAGAAATTCTTTTAGGTTTCCAATATTTTTTAGGTGCAATAGGTAAATTTAATATCATTCCAAAATTATTACCTCGCTGAGTTTGAAGTGCAAAAAAGCCAATATCCACTTCATTAAATCGTTGCAAACAAGTAAACTTTAATTGTTCTTTATTAAATAAAGCCCTTCCATATTCTAGTCTCACACGTGTATTCCACTCGTTAAACCAATAATTAACCCCAACATTATAATCATAGTAATTTGGTGTTGAATATTCCCATCCTTTTACTGCCTCTTCCAAGTTAATTTTACGGGGATAAGAAGCATAACCTGTATATCCAATTTGACCGATCAAGGTCAGAGAGCCATTGAAGAAATATTTGGCAAATGATAGTCGTCCACCAAACCGATTTTTTGAAAAATAGCCAAGCGATGCCTGCAACCAAAGTTGTTTGGGGAGTTGTATATTTTGGGAAAAAGAAACTATTCCTGGTCGCACTACTCGTTCTCCTATAATGTCAAACTCTGAGCTAATTGGTAGTATTATTTCTGATTTAAGCTGTGCCCCTTTCCATAAAAACACATTGATGGTCGGAAGTAGAAAAAAACGATGAATAACAGGATCTGGAAAGCCACCAAGTCCTAAGCCGATTTCTGGTTTCAGCTCTAACTCTACGCTAAAATTACCAGAATTAGCTACTAGTGTTTTTGGCAGCCTAGTTCCTCCTTGTTCGACGATAAACGTTTCAACAAATGTTTCTAGAGGTAAGGTTCCTGATTTCCATTTTACTAAATCTTCGGATTTAAACATTACCGTTAGGACTGGAATCCGCATTCTTTGAGCAACCAACCGAATCTCCTGAACTTCTTTTATTAATTCCTCCTCCGAAATTATTTGAACTAATTCAATGATAGCACTCGGCTCAAACCGCCGAACTCTATTTTCATAATAGATTACTAACTCCTGTTCTGTTTTTTGAGTGACTATATTTTGATACCCTTTTTCGGTTATCCGCTGAACTAAACTAGTGGTGCTATTACTTTCGTAATTGTTGTTTAATTGTCCAAATAAATCTTGGGAACATATGCCAATTATCAAAAAAAAAAAATAGAAATTAAATTTATTCATATTTAGTGATGATGAAAAAATAACTTCGTCCTTTTGCATTTTGCCTTAGCTTCCTAATTCTAACCAGCATAGCTGTTTAGAATTAGGAAACTAAAACAAAATGACGGACTTATTTTTTCATGGTTACTTAACTTATCGAACTTATTTGATAACCATCTTCTGTATAGCAACACGCCCCCCAGTATCTTGAATCTTCAATAAATACAATCCTGAAGCTAGATTTGCGCGTGGAATAGTTTGTTGTAACTTATCCAGTACAGGATAAGTACGGAGTAATTGACCATCTAACGAAAACAACTCTATCGACTGAATAGCATCATTTGGACTATACCAGTAAGCACTAGAAAAATCCTTCATTGGATTCGGGTACAACTTGAACCGCCAATTTCTCAGAAATATATCATTTGTATCTGTACTGATTTCAGAACAAGTACTACAATGACTATAACAAACAGGAGCAACCTTTAAAGAATCAATACTAGGAATAACTAATAAACGGTTCTCCTCATCCGAGAAAAGGCAATTAGTACTATTGATAGTCTCCAATTCTTGACCAAGTGCAAAACGATAATAGAGGGTATCACCTGCAGTAAAAGAGGCAGAATAAGACCAAGTCCCATCTCCATTATCATCAAGTGGTTCAGGAGAACCATTGAAAAAATTACCAATCACATAAACCCCTTCTGAAGGTACAGATTGTTCTGATACATCAACCGTTAGGGTAACAGGTACAATACTTTGAGCAGATAAAAACCAACACAAAGTCATACTCCAAAATAGACTTATTTTAGCTTTATTTGTCATAACTTTTATTTTTATTATTTCGCATAAATACAGTGTGTAGTATATTTTTTTATATATTCCTCGCCCCGATTGCTGCGCATCGGGGCTCGGTGAGGGGTTCTTAAGGGTGAGCTAAATAATTACGCCACTACTCCATTGTATAAGAAACACGCATTAAAAATTGCCGTTCAACTAAAGGCAAACCAGCAAAACTACTATAGTTGAAATTGAATAAGTTTAGTCCAGTGAGACCGATTGAGAATCTCTTATTAATTTCATAATCTAGTACTGCATTTATCAGGTTTTTTCTAGCTACTTCACCCGAAAAAAAGCCGTATTGAGCCGTAAATGCCTCTTCATATACGTAGGTTAAGTTTCCAGAAAAAGCATTTCGTTGATAAGAAAGTCCAAATTCAAATAGGTTACGAGGTTGATTTAAGTAATAATTAGCTAATGTTTCTTGCTTATCAATTGTAATGTCCTCAAATACATTCTCACTTAAATACCTATATCGACCATTTATTGTTATATTGCTAGAAACTATTACATCAAAACTTCCTAATACCCCCCAATATTGAATAGCGTCAAAGGTTGGATATCCTGCCATTATGGTTAGTCTATCATACTCAGCGGTTTGATTATTTTTAACAACTCCCAAAAAAGAAGAATTGTTTTCTAAATAGGTTGCTAAGATTGTTTCTCCGACTTGTCCATAAATTTGGTTGACTATCGTCCCCACTTCTTCTGCATTTTGGGCAGCAAAAATGGGGTCGAGAAAGCCTACGTTAACCAAAAATTCTTCGTAAGGTTCTTGGATTCTATCCTGTACAGTTTGTCCAAATTCAGCACCAAAACCAGGTAAAAAACGGACAGTCGGTGTCAGTATATTGAATTGTCTAACGTTCCGTTGGAGCACGTAAAAGGGATTTAAATGAACGCTTATTCTATCATTTAAATGACCTTCATAATAAATGGCTAATAAGTTCTCATAAGTAATTGTTGCCCTATTTGCGGTAATTAAACTGCTAGTTTTTTGAGTTAGAATATCTTCCAATAAAAAATCATTGAAAAAACCATTCGGAGCAAATTCATCTGTTAAAATTGTCTCCAGTATATTGAAAGAAGGCAGTATCGAAGGGTTTTCCTCAAAGTAAGTACTTAACGCTTCTTTAGCTGTTTCATTCCAATTTAAATAGGCACGATTAGCCGAAAAACCAGCAATTAGCGGCGTATCATTGAAATCGGGTATACCCCAATTTATCAAGGGTAAATCCGTAGGATACTGAGGCAAACTATTCCCGCTCAACCAAATATCATAAAATTCATTAGTTTGAAGTGGTAAATCCGCAAACAATTCAAACGCGCTTGGGATAGTTGCTTTTTGTTTCAGTTCCATCGAAAAGCGATGCTTTTCAGTAGGTCGATAAAAAAGTTGAGCGTTATAAGCAATTCCGCCTTGCTTTACTGGCTGAAAATAGAGATAATCTACCTGAGCCGTTGCGTTTAATTTTTGGGAAATAGGCAATTCTATTCCAATACCAAAATCATGTATTAGATAATCATCACTCGATTCATTCCTTCCAAAAATTTGATTTTGGGATTGAAATTGCTGAAAAGTATGATTCGTACTTAGTTTTAGTAGGCTATTATTCCACTTTTCAATTGGCAGTTCATACGTCATTCCAATGGCCCAATGCTGATGGGCATTAGGCATATTGTAGCCCGTGGCCAGCAAGTAACTAGGTTGTTTTTCACTCCCTTGATGTGCATTTTGATAATAAGCCCGAATGCTCAAATTATCTTTTTCTACATTCAACAAAGTGGCAAGAGAAACTTGTTGTTCAAAACTAGCTCCATACGGTTCATAGAACAATCCTTTTGACTGCTGATATTCAGCGTCCAAGGAAATATGCCATTCCTGATTATTTGAATTGCTGATACTACCACCTACTCGCCAATCTTCAAAGTGCAGCAAATCTTCGATTTCGTTTATTTCCATCACACCTCCTTCGACTTGTGTGTCAATCTTGTTAGCTGTTACCACTCCCTTTTTGACATTAGATGAAATGGGAAACCTTGAAGTGTAAACATCACTAAAAGGAAAATTTTTCCCAGTATGTAGTCTACCCCAAACCCTGTAACCGAATTTTTCTTCTTTCTGAAATAGCTGAAAATAGCCCCCTTTTTGACTTTGTGTCCCACCAAAGAGTTCTACCAAAACAGTTGAAGAATCATTTGGTGGTGTAGAAAAGAGACCAGTGGGACCGTTTTCAAAAGCCGAAAACTTGAAACCATTACGTCTATTGGATTCTAAAAAATTGTTATCCCAAAAAGACGAACTATTGGCACTTAACCCCCTAACATCTAGGGGGTTATAAGTGTTAACAGTCTTTATTTGCCAGTACCTCTTAATATTTGATTGTTCTTTTGTAGTATCCTGCCAACAGCTCATCCCATCTGCACCATAAGCTACTTTCGACCAACAAATAGCAATACACAACCAGAATCCTATTCTATTGAAAAACTTTCTGTTTATCATAATATTACGCCCTAATCCTTCAAAGAAAAACGAATAGCTATGGATGCAGAAACATATTGAGCATTAATCAATGCCACATTTGCGCTTAACCAATTTTTATACTGATAACCTGTACCTATATTAAGATACTCTGTATCATATTCTGCTAAAAAACGAAATTGCTTCCATTTTGCCTGAAGCCCTCCAAAAACACCCTGCAAGATATGCGCTTGAGCTGTTTCAATTTTAAAACCATAGCCTACATTCGCATTTAGTTCTACCTGATGAATTTGTCTTTTTTTAGAAAAGACTACGTAATTTGTATTAAAAAAAGAAGAAACAGAAAAAGGGTCTTGTACACCAATCAATACAGCCGG
>CALLVC010000419.1 GCA_938010785.1 uncultured Saprospiraceae bacterium | reverse complement strand
ACCGCTATGGCGAGCCTGCCTGCCGGCAGAGGCAGGCATTTTCAACATAAACAAACACTGTTTGTGAACCGCATAGCGGACGGGATGCTAGTAAAAAAGAGGAACTCATAAATGGCTAATTAATTATTTTACTTTGCCTAAGTAGTCATAA
This sequence comes from uncultured Saprospiraceae bacterium, assembly GCA_938010785.1. Taxonomy (GTDB): domain Bacteria; phylum Bacteroidota; class Bacteroidia; order Chitinophagales; family Saprospiraceae; genus JAFMDF01. The sequence goes on along the minus strand of CALLVC010000419.1, from coordinate 2,520 downwards.
AATTACGATAAGCAAAAACTTTATTTCCAGTATTATAAACTTTTATAGTAGCATATTTTTCCAAAAAATAACAATTGATTTAAGATTTACTCTAATAAAGAGCGGACATCTCTTTGAAGCAAAAAAGTATTGAATTTAGCTTACACTATCGTGCAAAAATATAGACGATAAGTACGAATACTTATCGTCTATAAGAAGCACTAGGTTAGATAAAACCTAATTCAATCCACAACATGACCCTGAAGTGTTTACATTTCAGGGGCTTTTTGTTTTAAGGAAAGTATTAATTCTTTATAAAAATAGTATAGAATTGTGTTTGATTTATCGCTCTTACTTGTAAAAAGTAGGTCCCTACATCTAAGCTTGAAATATCTATGCTATTTTGAGCGGGATTAATTACTTGATGCAATACTTCTCTACCTAAGCCATCAAAAATCTGTAGGTTACTAGCTGATGCTATTTTTGGTAAGGCTAAGGTGATTTCACTAATTGCAGGGTTTGGGTATACCCTTAATTGATTCGTCATCAATTCAAGGTTGTCAGTGTTAGTAGAAATTTCAGTACCTATTTCAAGGTTGTCAATACTGAAAAATAGAGGGGTATTAATCCCAAAATCTCCTACATCGGTAGAACTCAAAGTAAAATGCAAACTATCCACATTACCCAAGCTAGTTAAATCCACCCATTGCCAATCATCGACGATATAATCTTCACTATTATCCTCAAATCTGTAATCAGCTAGATAAAATTCTACCACTTGAGGCGCTAATACGCCGTTAGAATATTTTTGAATTTCTAGTTTGAAAAAATCAGGGTCATTACCGTCCTCACCACCAAATTTTTTGGAAAACTGGTTGCCATCCCGAATCACACCGTGAGCATAAGTAGTATTGGTAATATAAAATCCATTTACAATTTGCCCAGCTACATTGTCATCTAATTGAATCATGGCATTTTGTTGACCCACAGCATAGCTAAAGGAATTGACCCCTGCTGCTGTTTTAGCACTATATAAATTTTCAAAACTAGCAGTTGAGTCATCCCGCATAGTAGAAATAGCCCAGCCTCCTAGCCAGAAACCATCGCTAAAATTTGTCGGAAAACTAATGTCACTATCTTGATAAAGGGACTGGCCATCACTGCCATTTAGAAAAGTATCAAGAGGTAAGTCAAACCCTTCGAAAGTAGCTAGACTTTGAGCAGAAAGGGAAAGGGTAGAAAAGATAAAAAGAAAAACAAAATAAAAATTTCTCATAAGAAACGATTTGATTAATTTAAAATCGTTTCGGGTAGGATAGAGTACACCAACAAACAACTTGTTGATTAGCCAGAAGAAAGTAGTCAAAATAAATTGAGATTAGCAGTTGAAAATTAGCTTACTGCCAACTCTGCCAACTGTTTACTGCCAACTGTACAAGACTCCATTCGCTTTTAGTCCCGAAAGCAAAGTGAAAAAATAATGACTTTGGCAGGTCTTCTGACTTTCTTCCTTTATAGTCGCCTTCCCATTTATATAAAATAGTGGCATATAACTACAAGCGTATACGAAGATTACAGCTGCGGGTACAGTTCTTGATTTTCACAAGATTCCCTTTTCGTGTGTGTGCATTGTAAATACACTTACAACCAAAATCGGTGCAAAAGTATATAAAAGTGAGGCTTAAAAAGGATTAAGTATAAATTATTTTTATAATGAGTTACTGGACTTAAAAGTAAAGGAGGGGCAAAATAAAATATTTAACACATAGTCACATAGTGTAAAACAATAGTTCATTTAGTTTTAAGGCAAGCTTTACTACTAAACTGTCACTATTAGCGCGTCAGGTTAAAAACTAATTATTAGCTACTAATTTGATAGCTAAATCCGTATTAAAAACATCTGTATTCTTTTTATTTTTAACTCGGATATTTTTTAACTCGGAATTAGATTGTACACTTCTTATATTAATCTTTTAGCTGACTATTTATGTAGATAATCAACATGAAAATTAATAGTCAAAATAATTGTTAATTAATCTAACAGCATCTAGTTCCGTGTTATTAATAATCCGAGTTAAAAAAGAATTCGAATTTTTAGCTTTATGTATTAAATTGCACCTACGCTTTATATTAATTCTTTAGTGGACTATCTAATGTGAAAAAACTATATGACTATGTGTTAAAAGTACATTTAGGTTACTTTAATTTGAAATTATCAAAACAAGCGATTAGTCCTCATAGACTTCCACCGTCAAATCATCCACAAAAACTTCCTTGCCACTACCAGCGTTCCAAAAATATATTTTAACATGGTCAAAATCTTCTGGAGGAATGCGCATATCGGACCAATTGGCTTGCCATTGACGTTCTCCTAATTGTCGATGAATACGGATAATTCGATTTTTTACTACTTTTTCACCCTTTTCAAAACGAACAATTAATTGGTGCATACTCCAAATACCCCATTCTTTTTGTGGGATATAAAAATCAGCACTAACTCTTATCCACTGTGGCGCTTGGTTTTCAAGCTCAACGATATAG